>PCYG01000066.1:0-2099 GCA_002763025.1 Candidatus Woesearchaeota archaeon CG10_big_fil_rev_8_21_14_0_10_32_24
AAATAACCACCTTCATTTTAGATTATATTGCGGGAAATTCATTTAAAAGTGTTATGGAAATCTGTTTGGGTTTAAGAGGAAAAATTTAAGAAAAATAAGAGTTTATTTGATTTTACAACAAGTTGCTTCCATGTAGGCGCCTGAATCAAAAGAAACTTTCCCTACTTTCTGAAGTAATCCCTTTAATTTTTCATTACGAAAAACAGCATCATATGTATCAACATTACAATCAGCTACAAATGCTTCTTCACCGATACTGCCAGAATTCGGATCAAACTCATATGTATTAATAATACTAGCACTAACACAAGCATCATAATGATTTTGGATACACAAATCATTGGCACTTTTGAAATTTGCAATGGCTAAGCCACCTGTAACACTTCCACATTCCAATTTACTTTTTACTTTGTCTAATCCACAATATTGCCAGTCTGTACCTTGCCCTTTATTTCCAAAATAAAATTCTTTACCGTCTTTAGTTGCTATTTTTGTCGCGCACCATGCTTTTTTCATTTTCTAATGTGCAGCCCTCAAAAGGACCAGTTACTTTTGGGGCACTATCCTTATAATACCACTTTCCGGAAACGCAACCGTCATCACTAAACCCCGCAACTGCTTGCCCTGCAATCGTTTTACCACAACCTGCAAGAATAAAAATTAATGTAATTAAACTAATTAAAATAAACATAATTTTTTTCATTATAACACACCTCGGATGAAAACATGATTTTCTTTCTTTTTAAAACTGCGTTACCCCCCCCCCCCAATAATTAATAATCCTAAATTTAACCAAAACATTTAAATAATTGGACACATTACACATAATAGACGAGGTACACAAAAATGGTAAGTATGACATTATCTGTGGCAGAAGATATGAAACAGGAGATGGACCAATTTCCTGAAATAAATTGGAGTGCAATAGCAAGAGAAGCAATAAAACAACGCTTAGTGATGCTTCATAAATTTAGAGAGTTTACAAAAGATTCAACCTTTACAGAAGAAGATGCACTTAAATTAGGAAGAGCAGTGAGTATAAAAGCAAGAAAAAAACATAAGAAGTAAAATATGGACTTCGTAATAGATGCAAACATTTTATTTGCAGCATTAATTAAAAATAGTACAACTTCTGCCCTTCTCTTTAATCAAAATTTGAATTTATTTGCACCAGAGTTTATTCTAGAAGAATTTATGAAATATCATGAAGTGATTCTTCATAAAACAAATAGAACAAAAGATGAATTAAGTTCAATTATTAATTTATTACATCAAATCATTACAATCGTTCCTCAAGAAGAATATCAACAATTTATAGAGAAAGCAAAATCTATTTGTCCGGATGAAAAAGATGAAATGTATTTTGCATTGGCTTTAAAATTAAATTTTGCCGTTTGGTCCAATGACCGAAAATTAAAAGAACAAGAAGAAATAAAAGTATTAAATACCAAAGAGGTTTTGGAGAGATTACCATGATTCAAAAAGCAACATTTGCAATGGGCTGCTTTTGGAAACCTGATCTCTTGTTTGAAAAAGTAAAAGGTGTGAAGAAAACAAGAGTAGGTTATACTGGCTGTAAAACCAATGAAAATATAACATATAAAAGGGTTTGTTCTGGAAAAACAGGATGTGCAGAAGCAATTGAAATTATGTTTGAAGGAGATTATAATGATTTATTAAATGTATTCTGGCAGAATCATGATCCAACTACACCAAATCAACAAGGAGCAGATTTTGGTTCGCAATATAGAAGTATAATATTTTATCATAATCCTGAACAGAAGAAGATTGCTTTAGCTAGTAAAAGGAAGTGGCAGAAAAAATTTGATCAACCGATTGTTACCGAGATTCTTAAAGCAACGACGTTTCATGAGGCGGAAGAGTATCATCAGAAGTATCTGAAGAAGAATAAAGGTGTTTGTTGAGGGTATTAAAAAAAATTAGTATTTTCAAATCATAAAGAAAAAAGGTGGACAGCTTACCAAGTTTCCCGCATAATGCAATACACCAAGATACGGAAGCGTTCTTAATTTCTGAGTTCGAGATGGGATCAGATGAACCACGCTCCTTTGGCCGTCCACTATCCTATGTATGTGGGT
>PCYG01000066.1:2130-10048 GCA_002763025.1 Candidatus Woesearchaeota archaeon CG10_big_fil_rev_8_21_14_0_10_32_24
TTCAGAATTCTTTAAAAGAATAGTAATAATAATCATAATAAGGGTGATGTTATGCCAATTATTGAAGATTTATCCATAATTAAGAATAAAAAAGTGATTATTGCAGATGTTGATGAAACCATTTGTGAAACCTGTCAACTAATTTCTCCAGAAATGGCTGAAAAAATCAATTCTTTAATTCAGCAAGGATATATTTTTGCAGTTATTTCGGGTACTAATAAAGAATACCTTCAAGAGATGATTTCAAAAAAATTGAATGGAGAACATCACTTACTTGCAACGACAGGAACACATTATCTTAAAATTAACGGAGATAAAGAAGAAGAAATTTACAGATATACTTTAGATGAAAATGAAAAGAAAGATATTATTGATGCACTTTATAATTTAACAGATAAATTTAATATTATTTCTTTGACGACAAAGGGGGATCAAATTCAAGATAGGGGTACACAAATTACTTTATCGGCCATTGGAAGACATGCACCAATAGAAGCCAAGAAATCATATGATGCACATGGAATTAAAAGAAAAAAATGGGTTTGTTACCTTAAAAATTTAATTGATGAACACAAATATGAAATTACGTTAGGAGGAACTACTTCTATAGATATCACCAGAAAAGGATTGGATAAAGAATGGGGAATCAGAGAATTTGCCAAATACCACAACATCAATTTTAATGACATTTTATTCTTTGGAGATAAATTAGATGTGGGAGGGAATGATTTTCCTGCAACTAAAGTAGTGGATTGTGTGAAAGTATCAAATCCTAATGAAACCCTTGCAAAATTGAACCAAATTTTTAATTGACTTTTTTGTCGCACTTTTGAGGGAAACACTTAAAACGCTATTTTACTTCTATAGATCTATAGTGAGGTTGTTGTCTCACACCAAAACAATGGTATGTTCACCACATATGCCCATCATGTACGGAATCGCAATGGGCAGCGTTTATCAGGGTCCTTTAACTAGTGCTTTTTATGTTCCCATGGAGATTTCATTAGATATGAAAGCCACACGTTATGATGATCTACGTAAAGGAAATGAGGGTGAAAATTTAATACAATATACACCTGTTGAACCTAAAAGAGATATGTATCTTTCCTCTTTACAAACACAAACACAATCACCCTATCAAACACGAAATAGAGATGTAAATGGTCTTAATGATATTGTGATGGGACAACCATTTCAGTTTAAAATGTATGGGAAACCAGAACAACAAAAGACGCAATATGTGCCATTGGAAACACAAGAAGGCGGTCCATTTAATATGATGGTAGGATATAAAACCCCTCAATTGCCAATTTATATGTCAAACAGAATTAACTTACCACTTCCTGTTTTTGATAGACAAAAGAAGAAAAAGAATGAAAGACCACAGACAATTGATGCAACTATTGAACAACCAAAAACTATGAAAGATTTGTTCAAAGGAAGTTTATCAACATTAATTGCAAAAGAACTTGGAGAATTGGAACAACAAGAAACAAGATTCCCAGAACAACAAAGAACAACCTTGCCCGCATTAAAACATCATCATGAAAAACCGATGTATCTTGATGGTTTACTGCAACCCCAATTACAATACAATTAATAGAAAGAATAGAGAATAAAAATGTGTAATCTCAAAGATGCAAAACGATGGATTAAACTTGCAGAAATGCAAGTGAAAGAGAACAATGTAGAGAAAGCGCGAGAGAGTTATCTTGAAGCTGCAAGTATTTATGTGTTACAATTAGAATTTACAAAAGACAATCATTTGTTGAAACATGCAAATGAATGTTACATGAAATCTAAAGAAGTAATTGGGAAAAAATGGGAGAAGGTGTTAACAAAACAAGAACTTGCACAAAGAACATTGATTGAATTAAACGAAGATAAAATTACAATAGAAGATTTACGAATGGAGATTGAAAATGTGTGATGAAAAATCAGTAATGCAGCGTGTAAAATTAGCGAATGGATTTGAATTAGAAAATCCACAAGAAGCTGCTAAGTATTACTTAGAAGCAGCACAGATGCTCGTTGAACTTTCTGAGAAAACGCCAGAGAAAGATGGTGAATTTATGGATATGGCAAATAAGTTATATCTTAAAGGTAAGAAGTTAAAAGAAAAAAAATCTGCTGTAATACAAACAAAAAAAAGTAAAGAAATTACATTTGATTCTATTGGTGGATTGCATGAATTAAAAGAAGAAATTAGATTTAAAATTATTGAACCATTCAAAAGTCCAGAATTATTTGAATATTATGGAAAATCTATTGGCGGAGGCATTTTAATGTATGGACCCCCCGGATGTGGAAAAAGTTTAATTGCGAAAGCAACCGCAAATGAAGCAGGCATGGCTTTTTTTCATGTAAAAAGTTCAGACTTAAAAAGTAAATTTGTTGGTGAAACCGAAAAAAACATTGCAGAACTTTTTGAAAAAGCACGTGAAAATCAACCAGCAATTATTTTCTTTGATGAATTTGAAGCAATTGGTGGAGAACGAAGTGAAGCTTCTGCACATGAAAAGAATTTTGTGGCACAGCTCTTAACAGAAATGGATGGTATGGATTCAAAGGATCAAAAAATCTTATTGTTAGCAGCAACAAACGAACCATGGAGTGTTGATTCAGCATTACGAAGGGAAGGACGATTTGGAAAAACATTATTTGTACCACAACCGGATTTTGAAGCTCGTTCCCATATATTTGAATTACTGATGGCAAAACGTCCCACTGAAAAATTAGATTTTATGAAAATTGCAAAAATGACACAAGGATTTTCTGGTGCTGATATCAAATCAGTGTGTGAATATGCAACAAATATCCCATTGAAAGAAAGTTTAGTTACAAAAGAAAAAAGAAAAATTTCTATGGATGATATGAATCTTGCTGTAACTAAAACAGATTCTATTGTCAAACAATGGTATGCAAAGGCAAAACAACAAGTTGAGCTAAAAAGAATGGGAGAATTCTTTCCCGACTTAGTTCAACGTGCACGAGAAGTTGAACCTATTTTGTTATGATTCAAACATTATTATTAGGCTTTGTTCTTGGAATTGAACATGCAATTGAACCAGACCATCTTGCTGCAATAAATACACAGGGTATATTAAAACATGGATTATTTTGGGGATTAGGACATGCGTTAATGTTGTTTTTATTTGGAGGATTATTTTTTATATTAAATAAAATTATTCCGGTAATTTGGAGTTATGGATTAGAATTTTTAGTAGGGGTGATGTTAGTTGTAATTGGAGTTATGTCATTTTATGCTATTAAAAAAAAATCATTTATAATTGGAATGATTCATGGCTTAGCAGGAAGTGCAGCTCTAGTATTGTTGGCTTCTAGCATTGGATTTATTTTTGTGTTTGGCGTAGGATCAATTTTTGGCATGGTATTAATTACAGGAATTTTATCAGTGCCATTACGTAAATTAACAAAATATCAAAAGCATTTTAGAATTACAACAGGCATTATAAGTATAGGGATAGGGTTAATCATAATAGTTCAAAATGCATACATTTTATATATGATTATGATTTAAATTTTGACATGAATCCAGAGGTTCTTAAAAAAATTCAAATTGCGGGGAAAATTGCAGCACAGGTACGAAGAGAAGGTGCAAAAATGTTTGTAGTTGGTGCATCTGCACTTAAAGTAATGGATTTCTGTGAAAAAAGAATTTTAGAATTAGGTGGCCAGATTGCATGGGCACAAATGGCAATTAATGATATTGCTGCACATTTCTGTCCGGAAGAAAATGATACGACTATTGTGAAAGAAGGCGATTTAGTTAAAATAGATATTGGTGTTCATCAAGATGGCTGGATTGCAGATAATGCGATGACTATAGAAATTGGTGGAACTGAAAAATATAAAGATCTTATAAAAGCTTCACAGAATGCGTTGAAGGCTGCAATCAAATTGACACGTCCAGGTGTAAAATTATGGGAACTTGGTGAAGCACAAATGAGCGAAGCACAAGCATGTGGATTCACAACAATTACAAATTTATGTGGCCATTCCCTTGAACAATATCACACGCACGGGGGAATTTCTATTCCTACATTTAATAGTAAAAATAAAACAGAATTACAAGAAGGAATGCAAATTGCAATTGAACCTTTCATCACATCTGGTCAAGGATTGATTAAAGAAAAAGGAATCCCAACAATTTGGATGCTCCGAAAAGATAAAGGTGTACGTTCACCTTATGCAAAAAAAATATTAGATGAAATCCGAAGTCAAAATGGCTTACCTTTTACAAACAGATGGCTCACAAGAAAATTTGGAAAGGGTCCAACCGCATTAGGATTACGTGAATTGCAAAAACAAGGTATTATTACAGGATATCCTCCATTAGCAGAAGTTACTGGCGCTATGGTTGCGCAATTTGAACATTCTATGATTGTCAGAGATAAACCTTTGGTTTATACAAGACATGATGATGATGAATGGTAGTTAATAAATGATTTTACAACTTCTTTCTTAACTTAGGCAATCCATAATAAACAAACCATGCACCAATAATTATAACAATCCAAAATAATAACTGTGTAATTATCTTCATCGCAAATAATACTAAATTGAGAATTAATAATACCAAAACGCCATATCCGATATATTTTAATTTTTGTGTTTGAGTCATTTTTTAGTTAATTTCTTAATTACTTCTTTCACAGTTAACAAGGTTTCTTTTCCAGATACCATATCACGTAACCTAACTTTCTTCTGTGCTAATTCTTTTTCACCAAAGATGACAACATAAGGGATTCCTAAAGCAGCGGCATATTGTAAATTATTAGATACTCCTTTCTTTCCTAATGAAATATCTGTGTTAATACCTGCATTACGTAATTCCTGCACAATTTCTAAACTTTCTTCTAATGCGTTAATTGGAAGAACGAATACTTTTGCGGGGGTTTTTATTTTCAAGTCTTGCTTCATTTTTATAGCATCCATTATCGGTGCTAAACCAAAGGATACACCAACTGCAGGTACAATACGACCACCACCAATGAATCCACCAATCATATCGTCAAACCTTCCTCCACCTGCAATTGAAGAGTTAATTTTAGATTTTTTAAGATATGCTTCAATTACTGTTCCTGTATAATATGCTTGTCCTCTTGCAAGAGAAATATCAAAAACCGCTTCTTTTACATTCATTTTCTTAAGATAAGAAAATAATTCTTCTAATTCATTTAATCCTGCAATTCCTTCTGGGTCTGTCAAATTTTTCTTTAAAGATGTTAAAGTAACTTTACCTAAAATTAATTCAAAGAGTTTATCTATCTGAGATTTTTTATAACCTCGTTCTTCAAGTTCTTTAGCTACACCTTCCTTTCCAATCTTATCAAGTTTATCAATTGCGATAAGTGCTTCTTTTTGTTCCTTAATTCCTGCATGAGTCATGATGCCATTCAAGATTTTCCTGTTATTAATTTTGATTTCAAAATCAAAATTCAATTTTTGGAATGCAGTGGAGATAATAGCAATACATTCTGCATCGGCTAACATGGAACTTGTTCCGACAGTGTCAACATCGCATTGCCAGAATTGTCTATATCTTCCTAACTTAATTGGCCCGTCTCTAAATACAGGCCCAAATTCATACCGTTTAAATGGCATTTTAATATTCGTATTCATTGCCATATATCTGGCTAAAGATGTTGTAAATTCAAATCGCAATCCTAACTTTCGTTTTCCTTGATCTGTTAATTGAAATGTTTCTTTAAGTGCATCACTTTCTTCACCAGCACCTGATTTAGCTGCAAGTGTTTCAAATCGTTCAATCACAGGTGTTTCTAATGGTGCGAATCCGTAAAGTTCAAACACTTCAGTTAATGTGTTAAGTACTTGATTCTTGATAATTTTTTCTTCAGGAGGTGTATCAAAGACACCTTTCGCTGTTTGCATTTTCATTATACCTCTGTATATTTTTTTTATTTATTAATCTTTTGTGAATAAGGCCAAACCTGCTTGATCAAAGATTACATCATAAATTGCTAATCTCTCTTGTTTCATTGTTTTACCGGAACAAACAATATCTATCGCAAGGTCTGCATTTCCTAAGCGAATTTGTTTCTCAACTTGACCCTCCAAAAATAAATCCCAGTATTAAATGCTGTAAGAAAATTTCTTGATAAATTTGAATATTTACTTGGCACAGCAACTATAATCTTATCATCTAGATAATCGGACAAAGTATTTTCTTGTGGTCCAAGTAGACACAATCTCGGTTTATCTTGTTCTGGCCATGGAACGAATTCAAGTCTTCGTAAAGATTGAGAATTATAATCTGTTAATAAATCATTGCCTGTCCAACCATAACCTCCATTTCTATCAACAAGTAGAGGTATATTTTCTCCCTTTACCTCTACTAAATTAAAAGAGACGTCAAAATAAGATTTTACTAAATAATTAAACCTTTCAAGTCCACTATTTCTAGGCACATAAACAGTGAATACAATCAGCTTTCGCTTTAGCCTCTAATATTTCTGCTTCTGGTGCTCCTAATCCCTCCGCAATAAATCTTTGCGAATTTTCTAAATCCTTTTGTGTTATCATTTTATTTTATCTCCCTGCTTTGAGTCCAGACGACTTATTTTTAAAGAGGACCACAACTGGGAGTTGAACCCAGAATAGAAGATCCACAATCTGCCGTGTTACCATTGACACTATTGTAGCCATGAAGAAAATGTGGGAGCTTTCGCTCTACAGATGATGATGATTATTTTTTAGAAAATTGCTACAGCTAGAGAATGGTTTACTGACAATGAATACAATCAACTCTTTCAAGTTGTTGAAAGTCACAAACGTTAGTGACTTGACTGGTTTGTGTTGCCATAGATACTAGAGAACATAGATTATATTTAAACCTTTTGAAGAAAAATTAAAAAAGGGCGACCGCGGGGAGTTGAACCCCGGTCCCAGGATATCTACAAAGAGGAATTTTTAATCCTTCATTGCCACAGTCCTGAATACTAACCACGGCATTTTAGCGGTAGAACCCACTAAATTTATACGACGGTCGCCATAATAGTATTAGATTCAGCATTGTTTTATAAAATTTACCTATTTTTTAAGAATTGTTCCAATTTTTTATTTTTTCTCTGGATTGTAAATCCAATCAAATTATGAAACTTTTGTAATTCTTCTTTTGCAGAGATAATTATTTCATAAACATTACCGTTTGGAGCTTTATTATTTAAACGAATCTTGATACGTTGTATAGAAAATCCTAGAATAACCATTAAGTTACGTATTTGTTTAAGAAGCAACAAATTTTGATTTGAGATCTTAAGCATTTTAGTACGTTTTGCAATTACAATTGAACCCTCCGAGTCTGAGAATCCTTTGATAAAGTTAGAGATGATTTTTTTATTATTGGAATGTAAAATAATTTCAGGTGTAGAAGAACGATTTCCAATCAAACTAAGAATATATTTTTTTGCATCTTTAAAAGATAATAAACATGTGAAATAAGGTTTACCTTTCATTAATCTTTTTGTACAAGCAGGTTTTTTACCAGACCATTTAAATAATATTTCTGCAAAATAATCACGAAATTCTTTATCACTGGTCCCTAAATTGATTTGAGATTTACCAAAATAGCCATCTCCATATAAAACACCCAATATATAAGATAATTTTGATGTTAATCGTTTGGATTTTATTGGTAAAAGTCTTTGTGACCATCTCAGTTCTCCATATTCTCTTTCTGAAAGTTTATTTTTAACAAAAATTCTCACTACATCATAATTTAAATTTAGTTCCTGTGTAATTATATGAATTGGCACTCCTTTTTGAATCAAAAACCCAATCACAGCAAGCTGTGGGGTATGTTTAGATTAATATTGGGTTTTTGGTGTTTGCTCTTAATTAGTCGCTGCAAGCAGCGGGGTATGAACCCATTCGC
>PCYG01000066.1:10069-15737 GCA_002763025.1 Candidatus Woesearchaeota archaeon CG10_big_fil_rev_8_21_14_0_10_32_24
CACATAAAGAATTGTTTTTTCCATAAATCCGTGTATATCCAAATTTCCAATTTCTAATGGTTGTTTCAGGAACACCCAATTTTTTTGAAATTTTTCTAATTTCTATTCCTTTTTCCAGTAAACTAAGAGTTTGAAAAACAAGTTCTTTTTTGTACTTTCCTTTATACGAAAATTCATTCATTTTTATTTTATCAAACATTTTCACAAGAACTAAATGATTGAGTATAATAAAATAAGAATTCTCCTTTAAATACTTTATCCGAACTTGTCTAGTGGGTTGTGGACATAAATTTATTCTTATTTAAGTTTAAAAAAATGTGTCCAGTGCTAAAATCAAATGACCAATACTTTCTGTTGCCTTTTAACTTTAAACTTTAATTCTTGCGTATAGCCACTAAAATCACCACCTAATTGAATAGGAAAGGGAACATCGGATGTAATATTAAATTCTTTTCCTTTTATGGGAAATAAAGGTGGTTTTGGGATCCCCCACATCCCTAAAAATAATGCCCATACACGAAGTGGTTTATTCAACCATGGAGAATGCGTATTCACACAACCCATCCCTAAGATGTGATAATCGTCTGAGTTCATCTTTCCAAGAAGAGAACGAATACTATACCCATAATAAGATATTTTTCCGAAATTTAAATTGATCACATTATTCCAAGAAAATTTTTTGCCATCAACATCTAAAATTAGATCCCAATCTGCTCTTGATTTAAAAAATGCTTTTGTACCAGCCATAAAATATGATTTAAATCCATGACTTTTCTTTGAAGTTAATCGCATGACTTCTGCGTCAATACCAAGACCGAAAAACATAGATTCTCGTTTTCCTTTATCCCATTGAACTTCAACAACATCAAATTTAACTTCTCGGAAAGGAAACCTACTTCTCAGATATTCAAAACGTTTTCCACGATAAAAATAAGAATAAAATGCATTACCTGCACCTAGGGGGAAAAATCCTAAACTTTTATTTTTAAAAGGTTTATAATTTAAGGCTGCTTCAAAACTCCCATCCCCTCCCGCAATAATGACATGATCAATTTCTTTTATTTTATCTTCAATACCTTCAAATAAATTCTTTTTTTGGGAAAGAAAAATAATTTCTGCATTACGACGTTTTGCAAATATTTTTAGTAGGTGAATTCTATATTTATCCTTAAATCCACGAGATTTTCGGTTTGCCAAAATTACCAATTTTTCTTGTTCTACCTTCCTTCCTTTCTTTTCTACTTGATGAATTTTTCTTGTATACACAAAAATATATTGACCTAATGAAAGAAGTGAGATTACAACAGCACATAATGTAAATAAAAGAATAAATTGGGTAGTAATAAGGAATAATGAGTATTGTGAAACCCTATGAATAATTAAACCAAGAACAGTGATAGATTGAAATGTTACAAATACATAACTCAAATAATTTCGTTTTATGAAAATATCATCATGTGATGCCCTCCATCTAATAATACCAGCAGCTAAATCACGAATGATAAATGCAATAAAAGGTAGTAACCAAAATTCTTTTTTGATGAAGAAATATAAAAGAAGTACACCCACGATTGTTTTGAGTGAAAAAGGAGCAAGGAAGGATTCTACTCTCCTTTTTTTATGGAAGAAATGTAATCCTAATGCTACAATAAATGAAATTAATGCGAAATATGGTTGATTTATTTGTAGAAAAAAAATGATAAGTGGAAGTAACAAAAACCTAAACCACATTATAAAATTTTTAATCATAAGCCTAAAAATAAAATGAAAGTTATAAACCTTCACATCATTCCTGGCATTCCACCCATCCCGGAAGGCATTTGATTACCAGACCTTTGAGATCCAAGGATGACATCATCTATTCTTAAAATCATTTCTGCAACTTCAGATGCACTTGATAATGCTTGTGTCTTTACTTTAAGAGGTTCTAAGATTCCATGTGCCCATGCATTTATAGTTTCACCAGTTGCAACATTAACACCGGCCCATTTTTGATTTTGATCATGAGCAGATCGTAATTTGGTTAATACATCAATGGGATCTAAACCTGCATTTTCTGCAAGCGTTCTTGGAATCACTTCAACTGCATCTGCAAATGCTTGTACTGCAAGTTGTTCTCTTCCTGAAAGCGTTTGTGCATACCTTCGTAATCCACGTGCGACTTCCATTTCAACAGCACCTGCACCTGCCACAACTTTACCATCTTTCAAAGCTGCTGCAATATCTCCAAGAGCATCGGTAACTGCACGTTTAATTTCATCAACAACGTGTTCGGTACCCCCACAAACTAAAAGAGTAACTGATTTTGGATTTTGGCATTGTTCAACAAAAATCATATCTTCATCATTCACTTTTTCTTCTCTCACTAATCCTGCAAAACCTAAATCACTAGATTCTAATTCTTTCCAATTGCTTACAATTTTTCCACCGGTTGCTCTTGCAAGTTTTTCCATATCACTTTTTTTAAGACGACGTGCAGCAAAAATACCTAATTTTGCTAAGAAATGTTGTGCAAGGTCATCGATGCCTCTTTGACAGAATACAACTGTTGCACCAGATTCATGAATTTTACCCACCATGCTACGTAATGTTTGTTCTTCTTGTGCAAGAAATGCATTTAATTGAGATGGATCTGTAATTTGAATCTTTGCATCAATTTCCGTATTTTTTATTTCAAGAGGACAATCTAAAAGTGCAACTTTTGCGTTTGTTACTTTTTCAGGCATCTCTGGGTGAACACGTTCTTTATCTAAGACGATTCCTTCCACTAATTCAGAATGGTCTGTACTTAAACCAACACGTTTTTCAACTTTAATATCATCTAAATTAATAATTGATTTTTCGTTTTTTGTGTAAACTACTTTTTTCGCTGCTTTCACAATTAAATTTGCTAAACGTTCTTTATTTGCTTCTGCACCTTTCCCTGTCATTGCGGTAATTGCAATACTTGTAAGAATAGAATCGTTATTAATATCTACATCTTCTGCGATACTAGCAAGAATTTTTTGGGATTCTATTTCTGCTAATCTATATCCTCGAGCAAGAACAGTAGGATGAATTTCTTGATCTAATAAATCTTCAGCTCGTTTTAATAATTCACCTGCAATCACAACAGCAGTTGTTGTTCCATCACCAACAGCGTCTTCTTGCGTTTTTGCAATTTCTACAATCATTTTAGCTGCAGGATGTTCAATTTGCATTTCCTTAAGAATTGTAACACCATCATTTGTTACGATTACATCACCCATAGAATCTACAATCATCTTATCCATACCTTTTGGCCCTAAGGTTGTACGAACTGTTTGTGCAACAGCTCTCGCTGCCATAATATTATTACGTTGTGCATCTTTTCCTGTTGTACGTTTTGTATCTTCAGGAAAAATAAAAACTGGTTGAATATTGCTATTGTTCATTTTGATAGACCCCCTATTAAGTATTTATTTCAGGCCAAATCGGACTTATAAAGGTTATGAAAGACTATCTAGATTGGAAGAAGATTTATGAAATATACTAGTCCGTAAGTGAAATCTGTAACTTTTACGGACTAGTCTATATGAAACGTATTAATGAATTACAAATTCCTAATGCGTTTCAGTATATAATGAGTTTCCATTAAAAGCAAACAATATTAACTTCGTTTAAGCGAATTATATATGAACTTCCATTCGGTAATTAAGGAATTTCAGTATAGTGCTAAAAAATACAAATTTTACAGAAACTCACTATTCTACACTACAAATCTTTATTAATCTAATTTCGTACAATTATGAAGAGGGAAAATATGGTACAATTAGTATTCTTAGGCACTGCGGGAAGTACGGCTGTTGTAAGTAAACAATTGCGTGCATCAGGTGGAATCATCATGCGAATGGAGGATCTTCAATTTCATTTAGATCCCGGCCCAGGTGCATTAGTAAAGGCCAAGGAATATGGCATTAATGTCCATCACACGACTGCAGTTCTTGTGAGCCATTCCCACATTAACCATTGTAGTGATTTAAACGTCGTTGTTGATGCGATGACTCATGGTGGCATAGAACATAGAGGGGTTGTATTGGGAAGTAAATCAGTGTTACAACATTATGGCGAAAGTCATCCTATATTAACATATTATCATCAAGGTCTTCTTGAAAAAATAATTCCTTTAGAAAAAAATCATAAGATAGGAATTGAATTAATTGAAATTGATGCACTTTCTGTAGACCATACAGATGAAACTGCAATCGGATTCAAATTTTTCTTTCCAAAATTTACATTAAGTTACACAGGGGACACAGCATATTGTGATGAATTAGTACAACAATTATCTGGTTCCGATATTTTAATTCTTAATGTTCCTTATCCAGGAAACAAAGCTGAAGGTAAGAATCTTGATACCTCATCTGCAATTAAAATTATATCACATGTAAGGCCCCGTTTAGCGATCATCACACATTTTGGATTAGAAATGTTAAAAGCAGATCCATTAAATGAAGCTCGTGAAATTCAGCGTATTACAGGTGTACAAACCATTGCAGCACAAGATGGATTGATGATCTCACCTGGAAGTTATGGGAAATATAAAAGCCCTATTAAAGGATATTCTTAAAAAAGAAAATGAAGATTTATGACCATAGAAAATTTGCAAAAATATCTTTAGAAGAAGGAGATCAAATTGCCTATTCTTGCTTGTCCAAATTTACTTCTGAGAGCTATTTTATACCAGCTTGCCTTGAAATTTATGTCCATATAGAGGGAATAATTTATAATGCACGTTTTCATGGTTATGATGAGGATTTAATTAAAATAAATCTTAAAAATAGAAAATTTAAAGTTTATGAAGTCTTCGAGTCTCATAATTTGGATGATCTTATCTGGGAAACATATCACCCTTAACATCAAAAAAAATACTGAATCAAATACACAACGCCCAACCCCATAAAACATGCTGCGCCAATAAATGGCATTGCAGGATAGAACTTTTTCTCATCAGAATAAAAAAGTAAGTAAGATAATCCCGCTGCTGCAAAGAAGGGAATGATTAAAGATTGCCATAATCCCATTTCTTTCATTAAGACACCTGCAAAGATTAAAGGGAAACCTATATCTCCACCCCCTAACATTGCTGTACGGATTTTTTGTGGATGTTTATCTAGTTTCTTTTTTACTTTATGTATTCTTTGAAGAAGATTTTTAACTCTGAACGACGTGATTTTTCTGAAATCAATTTTTCGTGGTTGTCGTGTTTCTCTATAAGGAATTAGAAGACCTGCAAACACTTTTGCTTTTGCTTGCGATTTTGCAAGTGTGATCATATGTTTAGATTTCCATACTGCATATGCATCATAGATTGCGATAAGAACCATTAAAAGGCTCACAGAAAATAAATTTAATAAAGGAACAATAATTGCTGCTAACCCACCATAAATAAATAATTCTGTCCCTGTTTGAATTAAGAAACCAGGTTTCCAGATTTTCCATATTGTGAAAATAAGTGCAAAAGATAATGCGATTAATAATGAAATGAATGCATTAAATGAAATAAATAATGATGCAAGAACTGCGGTGAAAAACCATGCTTTCCAAATCCATGTTAAATTAAATTTGATGAGGAGGAGAAGAATGCCTGTTCCGATAAGAATTGCGATTAAAAGTGGAATAAATGAGGTCTGAGGTTCAATATCTGGAC
>PCYG01000028.1:0-3544 GCA_002763025.1 Candidatus Woesearchaeota archaeon CG10_big_fil_rev_8_21_14_0_10_32_24
AAGTTACCTCTTTTTTTTATCCAAAAATAAGTAATAATTGAGGTAACTTATACTTTTCTATTTTGACATGCTATCACGGAGCTTTAAATCAGACCCGTTTTTAAATCCGTATTTAGTTTGTGGATAATCGCTACCAATTGAAACGAATTTGATGAATGAATCACTCAAAACCTACTTCGCCGTGCCGTAATTATAGGAACTACGTTTTTACTAGATCTGTAGAAACCCTAAATAATCCTTGTATTAGAGCACAGCACTCTTCAGAAGATAAACAAAATTTCTCTCGTATTCTTAAAATGACTTAATAATTTGGGAATGCCTGAAATTTAACATTTCAATGTATGTATCGGCAAGCCAGGGCACTAATACAAAAGAAAAAGAAGGTTTCTAGAAAGCCATTTTTACTTCAAATGTAATTTTTTAATCTTTCTATGTAATGTTTCAACCCTTATCTTTATTTTTTTCGCAGTTTTAGTGATGTTATTACTTTGTTCATTTAATGCTCTTTTGAGAAATTGTTGCTCAAATTCTGATTCAGCTTCTTTCCAAGTCATATCTGGTTTAGGCAGAAATTTTGCAATGTTTCGTGAAAGTTTTGGGACTTCTTTATAGAAATCTTGCATTTTATCTTCTTGAATTAAACCAGCATATTGTTCAAGTGTAGTACGGATTGTCTTATCTACAAGAACCTCTTGAAAATGTTCAGGTGTTTCTTCATGTTGTCTAACGTCATCCATATCAATATGAAAATCTTTAATTGCACGATGAATACTTCTTCTATCCATATCAAGCACTTTTGCAAGCTGAGATATATTGCCAAGGTGTAAACGCAATTCTTGTTTAAGAAATTCTTTTTTGAATATTTTTTTTGCTTCAGAAAAACCTTTTCCTAAAGGAATATATATGTTTAAAGAAGATTCTTTGAGTTTTGTGGTAATATCGGTTTCAAGTTTAGGGATAGAAACACCCCAACTTTTCTCCATAGTCTCTTCTAATAATGGATTAACCTTTTCTTTAATTGTATCTTCAAGATTTTTTTTAGTCATGCTTTTTCGTTTTTGATAGTTTTTCTATCATCAATCCAATTGGAAAACCATAAAGGAAGATTAATGCTGCAAGAAAAAACTGCCCATTTTGAATCTGTGTTGCAACATAGATTAAGATAAAATAAAGATATTCAAACAAAGTAGTAGGAAAATTTTTTAATTTCAGGTGGGTAATATAAATCCCGATTGCTAATATTAAAATGATAAAGAACCATAACCACGAGTCCTGTTTCCACATTAAAATTAATCCTGCCAATACGATTGTAATAAAAAACCATTTTTTTAAAAGTTCAAAATATTTTTGTCCATGTTTCAATTCTTCCGGTGCAATTTTTGCTAATAACCACCCCAATAAAATTCCTGTAAATGAAAATATTAATGCATATACCATTTTTATGTACCTCTTTTAATTTCCTCTTTGAATTGATGTAAAAATAATGCCCAATCTTCTTCTTTAATTACTGCACCGCATGCATTTGGATGTCCGCCACCTCGTCCTTCAACACCGTGTAATGCTTTTTCAAGTGCATCAGAGATTTTAAATTGTGCACGTAGACTACATTTCATTTCTCCACCTTTATTTCGTGCAATGATAATTACTTTTTTAGGATAAAGTGCCATTAATTCATTAGCAAGGTTTGCAGTAAAAGACCAGAGATTTTCAGAATAATGATATAATAAAATTTTTCCTCCTTTGACGCCTGTTTTTGCGTCTTTAAGAAGTTCATCATACTTTTGGTTTATTTTCTGAAAACGAGCCCATAAAAATTTCCCTTGTGCTGTTTCTTGATTTAAAATTTCATAAGGTGATTTAATTCTTGTCAATGTTTTAACAGATTTATGTACTTCATGGGATGGACCCTTCTGAATAAAAAAGAAAAATTTCATGAGAACCCCTATTTTACTTTTGTAAGATGCTCTTGTCAAATCTTTATATTTTAGTAAATCAGGATATTGTGCGATAAAGTCATCTGTAAAATCTGGAAGATGCCAATCTGCCAATGAACCAATCATTGCAATCCATAGATCTGCAGATTCACGGGAAATGTCCCACGCCATACGACTTGTAGGAATATAAGCATCTGAGTCTTGGATTCTTGGATTAAAATATTGAACTTTTGTTCTATGTAAGGGTTGATGATGATCTATCCAAAAAACGGGACGTTTTACTTGATCTAGAAATTCTTGATCTACAACAGGAATGTCAAGAATAAATATTTTATCAGGATTTAATTCTTCTACTTTTCTTAATCCATGAATATTTACACTGGATGTATTAATACGAACACCTTTTCCTTCTCTATGGATTCTATATAATAAAAGAAATGCTGCAAGCCCATCACCATCTGAATCATAGAAAAATAAAGGGTTTTTAGCTGTCTCTAATTCTTTCCGTAAAAGTGAGACATTTTTTTCTGTAAGCATATATTTAAGAAAATTTTAGTGTTTTTAAAGGTTTGGGGTTGAATAGTTTATAATTTTAACAGCCATAGCACTTACACAATATTTATATATCCCTCCTGTTGAAACACAAAAAGCAAAAACGAGGAGGTTTTGAATATGAAGAAAGTTTTATTTGTGGTTACACTTTTAGCTGTTGTTTTATTTATTGCAGGGTGTACAGGAAGTAGTAAGGTTGTTTGTAACGAACCATACATCCAAGTAGGGTCAGAATGTTGTTTAGATCAGAATAGTAACAAGATATGTGATTCTGACGAGGGAGGAGCTGCTGCTCCAGAAGCACCTGCACCTTTAATTGATATGGCAAGTTTATTAGATGATGATGCTGTAAAAGGTGATGTAAATGCTCCAGTAACAATTGTTGAATGGAGTGATTATGAATGTCCATTCTGTGGAAGATTTTATTCTGAAACATTTGGTCAAATTGACAATGAATACATCAAAACTGAAAAAGTGAAATTGATTGTCAGAGATTTCCCTTTAAGTTTCCATACGCAAGCTCAAAAAGCTGCTGAAGCTGCTGAGTGTGCAGGAGACCAAGGAAAATATTATGAAATGCATAATTTACTTTTTGAGAAAGGTGTAACAGGTGGCGTTGCTGGTTTTAAAGGATATGCAAAAGAATTAGGTTTAAACACAGCAAAATTTGATTCATGTTTAGATTCAGGAGAAAAAGCATCAGAAACTGCGAATGATATGTCTGATGGAGCTGCTGCAGGAATCCAAGGAACACCAGGATTTGTAATTGGCCCATCTGATGGTAAAGGAATCCAAATTTCAGGAGCACAACCATTCGCTGTTTTTAAACAAGTAATTGACGCTGTATTAGCAGAATAAATTATTTTTTTATTTTTATTTTATTTTTCTTTTTTTTTCATTAACCTTTAGGGTTGGACTTGCACAAAGAAAAGGAAAGTTTTCATGGCCGATTTATGAAAATGAATTTTGAAATTTTAAATTTTTCTGATTGTTTGCGAATGGGTTCATACCCCGCTGCTTGCAGCGACTAATTGAGAGCAAACACATAAAAACAAAAT
>PCYG01000028.1:3603-11452 GCA_002763025.1 Candidatus Woesearchaeota archaeon CG10_big_fil_rev_8_21_14_0_10_32_24
ACCCAATATTAACTTAAACATACCCACAGCTTGCCGTGGTTGGGTTTTTGATTCTTTTTCTATTTTTTGAATGAATCTTGTCTTTCTTTACCCACTTACTTAACTGAATACTCCTAAATCACAGAAACCTTTATAAACCCCCTAAATTCCAAAAGAATAAAACTCATAATACGTAAAAATCGGAAGAAAATAGAAATTAAGAATTTCTAATCACTCTTCAAAAAATCGGAGGAATTTAAGAAAATGGCAAAAAGTAAAGAACATATTAACTTAGTATTTATCGGTCACGTAGACCACGGTAAATCTACAACAGTAGGACGTTTGTTATACGATGCAGGAAATATCGATGAACAAACTATGAGAAAGCTGAAAGAAAAAGCAGCTATGTTAGGAAAAACAGGTTTCGAATTCGCATTCGTAATGGATAACTTAAAGGAAGAGCAAGAAAGGGGAGTTACTATTGACCTTGCACACAAAAAGTTTGATACAGACAAATATTCATTTACAATAATTGACGCACCAGGGCACAGAGACTTTATTAAAAACATGATCACAGGAGCATCTCAAGCAGATTGTGCAGTTTTAGTAGTTGCTGCAAATGATGGTGTTAATGCACAAACAAAAGAGCATTTAAAATTATCCAAAATCTTCGGAGTTGGACAATTAATAGTTGCTGTTAACAAAATGGATATCTCTGGTGTTAGCTGGAGTGAAGATAGATATAAAGCAGTTGTTGAACAAGTTAAGAAAGAAGCAACAACAGCTGGATGGAAAGCAGACGCAATCAGATTCTTACCTATTGCTTCATTACCAGGAGATAACATCGCTAAAAAATCTGAGAAAATGTCATGGTGGACAGGAGATAACTTATTAGAAGCAATCAACAAGTTTGATGTTCCTTTAAAACCTACATCATTACCTTTACGTATGCCTATTCAAGATGTGTATAACATCACAGGTATTGGTGTTGTTCCAGTAGGAAGAATTGAAACTGGTATCGTGAAAGTTGGTGACAAAGTTGTAGCTGTCCCAGGTAGAGAAGGTAAAGGAGTTCCTGGTGAAATTAAATCTATTGAAATGCATCATGAACAACGTCAAACAGCTGAACCAGGAGATAACGTAGGTATAAGCGTACGTGGTTTCGGTAAAAAAGATTTAGCTCGTGGAGACGTTCTAGGTAGAGCAGATAATGTTCCTACTGTTGCAACAGAATTCACAGCACAAATTGTAATCATGAATCACCCTAGTGTGGTTACAGTTGGATACACCCCAGTATTCCATATCCACACAGCACAAGTGGCGTGCCAATTTGTTGAGATTGTTAAGAAACTAAATCCATCAACTGGTGCAGAAATTACAGAAAACAAAGATATCTTACGAAATGGAGATGCTGCAATTGTAAGATTACGACCGGTACAACCATTAGTAATTGAAAAGAATAGCGAATTCCCACAAATGTCAAGATTCGCAATCCGTGACTCCGGTGTAACCGTAGCAGCTGGTATGTGTATTGACGTTGTTAAGAAAGATTTAGCAGCTAAATAAACTTTGTTTTAATTTTTATTTTTTTATTCCCTTTTTTAATTTAGAGGAAAAGCTTATAAAGGACACATAGTCCAAAGAGAATAATCATGGTGAATTGATCTCATCATGTAAATTAAATTGACAATGGCACAAAAGGCAAGAATTAAATTAGCAAGTACGGAAATTGATAAGATCAATAAAATATCTACTGATATCAAAGAAATCACCGACAAAACTGGAGTTACCTTTCGTGGTCCAATTCCATTACCAACAAAAAAACTTAAAGTTACAACGCGTAAATCTCCAGATGGAGAAGGAAAAGCTTCTTGGGAACGTTATGAAATGCGTATCCACAAACGTTTGATTGATGTTTCTGCTGATGAAAGAACATTACGTCTAATTATGAGAGTTCCTATTCCAGAAGGTCTTAATATTGAGATTGAAATGGTTGATAATTAATTTCTAAAATTAGTATGAATTAAGCTCCCTGCACGGCGCCATAGATTTTTGTTCTTGTTTAATTTAATTTACACAAAAATGCACCTCAATTGGCAAGGGAGCTTAATTCATACTAAAATTAATCTTTTTTTTATTTAATTCAAATTTTAACAAAAATTTAATTTAAAGAGTTTCTATTGTATATCCTTTAAGAGAATTCATATCGCCTAATATATTATTTATAACTTCATAAGGTATATTTCCTACAACATTTAATGTTTGTTTATCTCTTTCTAAGCGAACTTGAAATACTTCATGATTATCACGTCTAAACCAAGAGGATAATTTTTTCTTTGCAGTATAAATCTCTCCTGGTGACCGCGTATCTAATTCAATAGAATATTTATGTAAACCTTTTAGATGACTTTCTGCGGCTTCTAAATTTGAAAGTACTTTATTTCCTAAAAAATCATAAAATCCTTTTTGCATCCAACCAGGATTTATATAAGGAACTAAAGGATCACTTGTTTGACTTCCTTCATCCTTAAATCCTTGAATTGCAGAATCTAATAAGGAGATATATGTACTTCTCTCACGAGGTTTAATTTCAATTGCAGGAAATTGGTGAAAATCTAAAGTAGTATTCATAACAATACTGGCAGTTCGTTTATTCCCATTATCAAATGGTTGAATCCTAATTAAATGAAAGTATAAAAGAATTGCTTCTTCCACAGGATGTAAATCACCATTATTAACAGAAGTAGTTAAACGATCTAAATGTTCAACAATTCTAGTATAATCGGCAGGAGGTAAATTCTTGAAACCATCCATTCTTGCTAATGATTTTCTATAAGGCGCAAAATTGCTTCCAGGTGCAGTTAATGAGGGCTCTACCAATCCAGAGACTTGCATTAAGAAATCTAAATTAAAATCACCATCATAATTATTATGAGCATAACCCCATGCTTTTTCAAAAAAATTGGCTACTTGTTTCTTTCTTTTTGCATTATCTCCGTCTTGGACTACTGCCGAAATATTTGCTTGCCTTCGGAGATTATGAAACATAGCTGAAACAAATGTGTCCAAACGCTGTTCATCTATACGTGTTTGTGCACTATCAATCTCGTTCAATAACTCAAGAGGGAGTATATTCATAATAGCTAAAATGAATCTTTCACTTATAAATCTTTTGTCCTTTTCTAGTGATAATTGACGAAATCTTTATAAAGAGAATTCTAATTGAAGATTTATGAAAAATAATTATCATACTATTAAAAGTGGGATTGTTAAAGATGCACTTCATGCAATATCTAGTAATCCTCTTGAAGATAGCTATATAGGTGGTGGAATCAGTTTACAATTTACGTTACCAGATGAATATCATCGTGTTACCTCTGATATTGATTTAAGTACATCTCGTCATATCATCACTCAAAATTTTAGAGATTACGCCACTGAAACCTTTAAACCTCTTGAAGAGAGAGGGTATAGTCTTAATATACGGAAAAGAAATGCAACTTTAGATGCCCATTTAGAACGTGATAATGACCATTTAATGGTGCAAGTTCCTCGTAGAAGTAAAAATAATCATACATTAAGAAAAAAATTACTTGAAAGAGAAGTTTCAAATGCAAGAATAGTTCCATACCTTAATGGAAATTTTAAAGTTATAGCCTATGAAGATTTGATTGGTCATAAGGTATTAAGAAGTACAACATTTATGACAAAATATAATCTTATAATGCCTCAAAATAATAATCCATTATTATTCATGAATGCCCTTAATAGTTTAAAAAATGAATTTGATTCTTGTAGGTTTACATTAACACCCGAAGAATTATCTGACCAAGTTGCAACAATTAGGCTCCATGCAGATATTTTTGATATTCAAATGATGTTCACATTATTTGGAGAAAACATGGATTCAAGATATCTCAATGAAGTGCTTGATTCTTATTCAGCAACTAAAGAACAAAGAAAAAAATGGGAAAGTCTCATAGAGACAATCCAAAATAGAATTTAACTTATTTCTTACCAGATTTCTTTGCAGGTTTTACAGACATAGAAGTTCCACAATGACCACATGTAGGTTTAAATGATTTTAATAAACCACCTATTATCATTAAAACTGCAAGCCAACTAATCCATCCTGTCAAATCTGTCCATCGTGGCCATACAAAAGCATTTAGAAGTAAAAGAGCTCCTATAATTACTTTTTTCATACTATGACATTTTCCACACATTTCATGATGACAATCCATTTCAAACACCTCTTTTTTAAGAATAGTAATATTCTAGAGTTTATAAAGGTTGTTTTCGATGGAGGCTGTGGGACAGAAAAAACTTATTTTTCAATTTAGTCCAAAAACGCCGCTTTTTCTTTATGTATCTCTTAAGCGTTTTTTTGTGTGACTATAAATTACTAAAGTTAATTTCATTGATAAATATTTTGAAATAAGAATAAACAGGTATTAAAAAGATAGACAGAATTATCATTATATGCAAAAAGAGACACAGATAAGAGAAATTTGTTCTTCTACCCGATCATTCTTTATTTCTGTCCCACAGCCTTTCGATGATATTCAAATAAAGAATGAAATAAGCAATTTAAATGAAATTAAGAAAATTAAAATTAAAAAAAATTAATTAGAATCTTCATCGCTATCTTCTTCTCTTCGGATAACTTTGACTGCGTCCATTTTAACAGTAATAGGGATTGGTACAGCGGATTCTAGAAGCTCTACAACAATTTCTTCTTTCTGCTTATTAATTCTCATTACTTTTGCATTTTCACGCTTGAAAGGACCAGAAATGATTTCTACGATATCACCTTTATGAACATTCATTTCAACTTTCACTTGTTCAAGCATATGCTCAATTTCTTGATAAGGAATTTCATGTGCTAAGATTCCTCTTGCATAAGGAACACCCATTAATGCAGATTCTGCATCTCCTTTTGAAGTTGCTTCAATAAAAATATATCCGCGCATCCCGTTAGGTCTAATTACAGCTAAAATACCTTCTGGTTTTCGCTCTAATTTTGAAATTAAGTAGTCTACAACTTGATCTTCACGATTAGCTGCTGTTCGTACACCGAATAAATGAGTTTCTGTTGCTGTCATTTTATTTAAATAATACTTGATTTAAGACAAATATCACAAATCCTATGGATCCAATGATTACTAAACCTAATCCAGTAACCTTTACAATGCTAATGTACTCAGTCTTACTAGGTTTTTTTGTGATTCTTAACACACGTTGTGCTTCTTTTATAAATCTTTTTACCCTATGAGACTTCGTCTGGACTTCTTCCATAATACCAGTAAATGAAAGGTAGCTTTTATAAATGTTTTGGAAGAATTAAATAGTTATTATGCCTCAAGTAGAATATGACCTTCCAAAATTTAAAACGAGAATACAGTACCTGTCAAAAATGTTCACTTTTGTGTCAAAATAGAACCCAAGTAGTCTTTGGGTCTGGGAATCCAGATGCTGATGTTCTTTTTATTGGTGAGGCTCCAGGTGCAAATGAAGATAAGAAAGGTGTACCATTCTGCGGAATGTCTGGAAAGATTCTTGATGAACTTCTTCAATCTATTAACTTATCACGAGAAGAGATTTTTATTACAAATACAATCCTTTGTAGGCCACCCAAAAATAGAAATCCCACTAAAGAAGAAGTTGAGAATTGTAGAGAAAGATTAGATCAATTATTAGAACTTATGAAACCAAAAGTAATAGTTACAATTGGTAATTTTGCAACTGATAGAATTATCAATAAAAAAGAAATTAAAAAAATTAGAGGAAAAATGTTTAATTATAAAAAGTTCAAAGTCATTCCTGTGGTGCATCCTGCAGCATGGATTTATTCTGGACGAAATCCTCAAATGTTAGAACAAATGAAAGATGATTTTAAAATGATTTCAGAGATTATTAATGATAATTAATGATAAATAAATAAAAATTCTAATTAGGTAAAGCTTCATCACCATGTAACCTTGCAAGTGGATAATCGGAAGGATCTTTAAAACGTGCTTGGATTATTTTTTGATTACGAATCTCTCTCTCAGCATCTTGACGAGATCTGTTCCATAAATAGGACACATAAATCTCCGTTCTTTGTTCAAGAAATGAAGAAGAAATATCATCAAAATAGCGTATGAGATTTGGATTCTTTCTCAATGAAGTCATAAGCGCAATTACAGAAGAAATTGCATTATGACGATACTCTTGTCTAAATTTTCGTTCACGAGTGATTATTTTTTCATCTGAAATAAAAGAATTCTGAACGGAAATTGTTCTCCCCCAACGTTGCCCATAAATGGGTGTCTTCTCTTTTACATATTTAAATAAAGTTTCAAACCATGATTTGAGAGTATAATTTTGAACACACCCTTCATCATAGACGTGACGTGGGAGATAATTAATTAGAGTATGATGTGGATTTTCTAAATTTTTGATAGAATCCACCAAATCTGTTGGAAATCGTCCTTTACGAACTAATAAATTAAGATCTCCTGTAGTTGGTCCTCTAGGAAATACTTCCAAATCTAATAAATTTGTTTCAATATCCTTTCCTAAATTATAAAGACTCATTGTCAACATATTTCGTAAATAAAATTCAGTTTTAGAAGGATTAAGAGGTGAAGGTTTACTAGAAATTTGATTAATCAAAGGTAAAAGATTTACAAATACATCCGAATCTGTAGGTTCACGATATTTTTGAATCATCAGAAGATCTGTTTGTACAGGATTAAGATATTTTCCATACACCACATTATCTAAAATAGGTTCATAACCATTAATTGAGAGAATTGAATCTGTCCTCCCATCTACTATATTCTGAATTCCTTGCATCAAAACGGATTAAGAGATTTCTTTTATAAAGATTTTGACTTAAAGTAATACTTTAGCAAAATGAAGCAGAGATAGCACCGACTCACTTTTCTGCTGGTAAGATTGCACTGCGGGCACCCCGTAAGCACGAGCAACGAGTTGCTGGGGGTTCCTTTCGGAACCGGACGTCACCCACCAGCAAAGAAATGTTAGAGTCGATAAACGTTCATAAATTGGTGCTTTCTCTGCTTCAGAACACTAAAGTATTACGACTTA
Source organism: Candidatus Woesearchaeota archaeon CG10_big_fil_rev_8_21_14_0_10_32_24 (assembly GCA_002763025.1). Taxonomy (GTDB): domain Archaea; phylum Nanobdellota; class Nanobdellia; order Woesearchaeales; family GW2011-AR9; genus 1-14-0-10-32-24. Next base: position 10,678 of record PCYG01000028.1, read on the forward strand.
AAATTCATCTTCTTGATGAAACCTACGAATGACAAAGAATACAATAAGGATTATAAAAATAGATCCTACAATAATCCACACAATCTTGTTTGTAAGAAGATCTTTAAGGTCTTTAAGGAACGTTTTGATAAATGTTAAATCGAGAGGTTTAGATTGTGTTTCTAATTTTTTTGTTTGAGCTGTCCCAATAGTAGTAGATGTAATCTCTGTAACTCTTTTTCTGACAATATATGACAATTCTTTTGTTTCTCCTGCTGCCAAGTAATCAAAATGCCATTGCACTACTGGATCTTCTTCCAAGATTTGAGGTTGTTCGTTAGGGAATGTGATTGTTGATGCATACATTGTAATATCTTTTGGAATGACTTCAATGATATTAACATTTGTTAAATCTTCAGGTGCGGTAAATGTAAGGTATATTTTTGACCTAAATATAGCATTATTTGTAATTGGATCTTCCACACGATATGTGACTAGGTTTTTTGTAATATCCAATTTAATAAGAAGTTTTTTCTCAATAGTTCGTTGAATTTCTTCTATAATTGTTTTACCTTTGGCATTTGTAATTGCATTAATTGCTAAATTTAATCCTGAAAAATCACTTGATAATCCTGAAGATTTACCTTCTTCTATCACATTAAGTTTAGAGGTTCCTAATTCATCGCCAACTGTTGATAAAATTTCATCAGATATTTTACGGGATACACCGCTATTACTTGATGAAGGAGTTGGTGTGGTTTCTGAAGTAGTGGTTTTTTTATCTGTGGAAGTTGAA
>PCYG01000019.1:0-7957 GCA_002763025.1 Candidatus Woesearchaeota archaeon CG10_big_fil_rev_8_21_14_0_10_32_24
ATTGGGCATGGTGGGATGATTATGTCTTCAAAGAAACATATTGGCAAAAAAGTGTATGTGTTAATTAGAAAGGATTAATTGTCCGACACAGCATAAATATTGGGGGTTACATTCCCATCTATGCCTGAATCGTTCCCTTACATTTAATGAACCATATAATTCAGCAGCTTTTGTATTGGCTTTAATTTCAACATTGTGTCCCCCTAAACGCATATTACCACCCAGAGAATCAAGATTTTTCTGTTCTGGCAAAATATCAATCACAGGGTATAGTGTTTCTGGATTTATTTCAGTACTATTAGCACCTGTTAATCCGCAAACATTTCGTGCAAATTCGATTACTGCCATTTGAAAACCATAGCATAAACCTAAATAGGGGAGTTTATGTTCACGTGCATATTTAATACAATTTATTTTCCCTTCGCTTCCACGAGAACCAAATGCCCCTGGCACAATAATCCCTTGGACATCTTGGAGCTCCTTTGTAACTTCTTGTTCATTTAATTCTGTTGTATCAACCCATTTGATATTTATTTTTCTTCCTTGGTGGGTACCCGCATGTTCCAATGCTTTAAGAATAGACGCATACGAATCCCGTAATGAGGTATATTTTCCTGTAATTGCAACGAGAATTTCTTTCTTGGGAAGAAGAATTTTTTGCACATAATTATTCCATTCATCACGTAAAACATAATTGTGATTGATTTTATAACGCAGACCTAATAAATCAATAATTCTCTCATCTATCCGGGATGATTCCAATAAATCAGGGATAAGATAGATACTATCACAATCATGCACACTTACAACTCTTTCAAAAGGAACATTTGCAGATAAACTGATTTTCTCACGTACTTTATCTAAAACAGGAGAATCACATCTACATGCTACAACATCAGGTTGAATACCCATTGCCATTAAAGTTCGTAACCCCAATTGTGCTGCTTTACTCTTCTGCTCACCTAAAAATCCAGGAGATAAAATATACGTTAACGCAACTTGACACACATTATTTTTTCCTTCTTCATAGGTTAATTCTCGCATGGCTTCAATAAAATAATTATTTTCAATATCACCTACAGTACCACCAATTTCTACAAAAACAACATCTGCTCCTGATGTTAATGCTAAATTTCTTACAAAGCGTTTAATATCTCCAGTTACATGAGGAATAAATTGCACGTCTCGCCCCAAATAATTTCCTTTACGCTCTCTAGAAAGAATTTGATGAAATAATTTTCCACCTGTCAAATAATTATTTTTGGTGATATTTTGATTTAAAAAACGTTCATAGGTTCCTAAATCCATATCTGATTCTGTCCCATCATCAAGCACAAAAACCTCTCCATGCCTAAAAGGATTTAATGTTCCTGCATCTTGATTTAGATACCCATCGAATTTCATACAGGTAACTTTGAGACCTTTTAATTGTAGAAGTTTTGCTAAAGATGCTGCAAAAATACCTTTTCCCAAACCCGACATAACAGTCCCAGAAACAATAATAAATTTTGTTTTTCCAATTTGATACCCTTCGGGGATTGGATTATAATATTCATGATCATCAGTTTTATGGGAAACTCCATCCAAAACATAATTCACAGAAACCACCTCATTTTTATATACTATAAAATAAGTAATATAAAAATACTCACTGCAACCAACAAGGGATAAAAAAGTTCATTTGAGAGGCTAATATGAAACTATCTTAATTTTTTGTATTGGCGCCCTGTCATAGCTTGCTGATAAGCAAGTCACGAGCGTTAGTGACTTGAACGAGACATGCACTGAAATTTTAAATCTCAAGCATTCCAAAATTACTAAGTGATTTTAAGAACATGAAATAAATTATGGCTATCTCGTATAAAGTACCGTGCCCTAATACAAAACTTATTTGAAGTTTCATATTCGCCAATTTAAGAGTATGTGTATAGCTACTTTGCCAATTGAGGCACATTTTTGGCAAATTAGATTTAATTATGCATTAAATTAATCAGGAGCAAGCCAAAAATAATCGTGCCGTGCAAGTAGCTATGCACATACATTTAAGAAAAACCTTTATATAGCTCAACCATTTAATTTGTTAAGAGGTGATTTTGTGGAAGTTATTAGTTTAAAAGATGTTACGCAAAGATACAAAAAAGTAAACATTCTTGAAAACGTAAATCTTTCTATTGATCAAGGTGATATGGTAGGTGTCATTGGTCAATCAGGAAGTGGAAAAACGACACTTCTGAATTTAATCACTGGTTTTATCCAACCAACAAATGGTGAAGTGATATATTATTCTAAAATTCACCATGAAGAACGTAGTTTAACAAAAAATCTAAATAAAATAAAGAAGCACATGGGATTTACCCCACAGCATAATTCATTTTATCCTAAATTGACCGTGATGGAAAACCTATTACATTTTGGAAGATTATATGACCTAGATAAAAACACATTAAAAGATAACATTAAAAATCTTCTTGAATTCACACAATTATCACATCATAAAACAAAATTGGCAGAACATCTTTCTGGGGGAATGCAAAAACGTTTAGACATTTCATGTAGTCTTGTTCATAAACCTAAAATTCTGGTACTTGACGAACCAACAGCAGATTTAGATCCTATTTTACAAAAAGAGATTTTACATTTATTACAAGAAGTAAATGATCAGGGGATCACAGTTGTATTTGCATCACATCATCTTGAAAGTATCGAAAAGATTTGTAACAAAGTTGTAATTATTAATGATGGGAGAGTTCATAGTTGTGGATCTTTGGATGATGTCCGCGCACCATTCCTTAAAGATCATTTCCGTATTAAATTACCAAAAGGAGCAAATAAAGAACACATCATTGAAAGATTGCGAGGACTTCCTATTAAAAATATTATACAAGACAGAAATGGATTAATTATTACACCAAATCACATGGAACAAACGATGACACAATTGATGGAGATTATTAAAGATGAAGGATTACAATTAAACGATTTACATTTCAAAAAAGCGTCATTGAATGAAGTATTTGAAAAAATAGTTGGTGGAGAAGAATAATGCAATCACTTTTATTAATTACAAAAAAAAATGTCAAATTACTCTTGAGAGCAAAAGGTTCTGCTTTAGTAATCATTTTCGCACCTTTATTATTGATTCTTCTATTAGGTTTAGCTTACAGCACAGGAACCCAATTAGGATTACATTTGGGGATACATGCACCTACATTTTCAGATGATGTAAATTCATTCATTAAACTTTTAGAAGATGACGGATATACAATCTCCACATTTGAAACATCAATAGATCCTTGTATTGAAGAGATTAAACAAGGAAAAATCCATAGTTGTATTATACTTCCTGCAAGTTTACAAGTTGAAGGTAATACACAAAAAGAAGTGAAATTTTATGTAGACCCAAGTCGTGTTAATCTTGTGTGGGCTGTCCAGCAAGCAGTTGAAAGTAAATTCAATTTTAAATCCCAAGAGATTTCTGAAAGTTTAACTAATAATATTTTTGCAACCTTAACAAGTGCGAAAAGTGGCATCGCAACACAAAAAACATCCATTTTAGATATTAAAGAAAAAGGAAATGGCGTAGCAAGTTCAAATGAAGAGGTTCAAAAAACCTTGAAAAGTTTGGACCTTGAAGCACCAGTTACAAATCCAAAAACAGCAAATATAACTGGCGATGTGGCAAATATTAAAGATAAAATTGGTGATGCACGAGGTGCAATAAGCAGTTCTCCCACCATGGATCCAATTGAAAAAGAAGAAATTGGGGATTTATTAAGTAATGCAGAATCAGAATTAAATGGAGCAGGAATTAAAGAATTACAAGCAGAATTACAAGCAACGAAAGAAAAATTTTCCCTCATTGCAAGTGCAGTGCGAACATCTTCTACAAAATTAGATAAATCTACAGAACGCATTCAAAACACCATCAAAGCATTAGATGAGGTAGAAATTGGCCTTACAAATATTATTGAAAAATTAGATGCACAAAAAGTAACTGACTCCGATGTTATTTCTGCACCTCTTGTAAGCACAATTGAACAAGTTGGTGCCCAAGCGAGTTTCCTTAATTATTTATTTCCTGCAATCCTTGTCTTAGTAATTATGTTTAGTTCCTTGTTATTAGGTACAACATTGGTAATGATGGAAAAAAATAGTCCTGCATTTTTAAGAAACTTTTTTCTTCCAATTAGTAAAGGAACATTCATTGCAGCTACTTATCTCACAACCTTAATTATGATTTCAATTGAAGTTATAATCATTCTTGCAATTTCTTTGTTTTTCCTTGATGAAATCCTTACTACATTACCCAGTGTTGCATTAGTGTTAGTTATTACAGCATCAGTCTTTGCATTTCTTGGGATGGGTGTTGGTTATATATTTATCTCTGAAGAAACAGGTGTTCTTGGGTCCATTTCATTGGGAAGTTTATTCTTATTTTTATCAGGGATTTTATTACCACTAGAAGGGCTACCCTTATGGTTACGAGAAATGAATCAATTTAATCCTTTTGTAATTGCAGAAAAATTGGTGCGAGAAATATTTATTTTTAGTACGCCGTTAGTTGATGTTCTTCCAGAATTAAGTGTAATTTTAGGTTATGCTATTTTACTTTTCCTCTTAATTTGGTTCTTAGAAACGCTTGTCCACAAACACCTTGTCCATAGATTTATGAAGAACCATCATAGAGCACATAGACAAAAGGACAAACAAAACAAGAATGACGCATAAATTGATTGTAATTTCTGGCACTCCTGGAACAGGTAAAACGACGTGGGCTAAAATTCTTGCGAAAAAATTTGGATACACACGATTGGATTTACATGATTATTACAAAGATATTTCTACAGATTATAATAGAGGTAAACAAGCATATGATATAGATCTGAAGAAGTTTGAAAAGTTGGTCAATGGTTTGAAAAAAGATACAATCATCGATTCCCATATAACTCATCTTCTTCCCAAAAAGAGAGTAGATCTTTGTATCATTTTAACATGTTCTAATTTAAAAAAACTTGAAGGCAGATTAAAAGAACGAATGTATTCTAAAAAGAAAATTCGTGAAAATTTAGACGCAGAAATTTTCCAGATTTGTCTTATGGAGGCACAAGAAAACGGACATAAAGTGATTACATTTGATACATCAAAAAAGATAAGTCAAAAGGAATTTATAGAAAAAATAACTAAAAACTTATAAAGTCGCTATTGTATAATTCCCCTATGGCATTAACTGCAAAAGATAAGCTCCATTTACGGAAACTTCTCAAACAAATTCGGGACCTGCGAGCTCCACATACGGAATTCGTCACAGTTTATGTGCCAGCAGGCTATGATTTAGTCAAAATTCAACAACATCTTGCAGATGAATTAGGGACTGCATCAAACATCAAATCAGCATCTACAAGAAAGAATGTTCAGAATGCATTAGAAAAAATGATTGGACATCTCAAAACCATTGAAAAAACACCACCCAATGGATTAGCATGTTTTTGTGGGAATATTGCCGCTAATGAAGGAAAACAAGATTTCCAGATTTGGAGCATGGAACCTCCAGAACCCTTAAATCTTCGACTTTATAGATGTGATAAAACATTTGTCATTGAACCTCTTGAAGAAATGATGATTGAAAATAATGTCTATGGTTTAGTTGTATTAGATAGAAGGGATGCAAATTTAGCATTACTAAAAGGAAAAACAATTATTCCAGTTAAAAAAACACATTCAGAAGTTCCTGGAAAATTCAAAGCAGGTGGTCAATCGGCAGCCCGTTTTGCACGACAACGTGAAGGTGCATATAAAGACCATTTCAAAAAAATTGCAGATCATATGAAAGAACAATTCCTTCCTTTTGGGAATAATTTAAAGGGAATTATTATTGGTGGACCAGGTACAACAGTTAATGATTTTCTCAATAAAGATTACATCACAGGGGATTTAAAGAAAAAAATTCTTGGTACCAAGGATCTTTCTTATACAGGAGATTTTGGATTACAAGAATTATTAGATAAAGCAGATGACATCTTATCTGAAGAAGAAATTACACAAGAAAAAAGAATCATGCAAATATTTTTCAAACAAATGCTTAACGATATGAAAAAAATAGCATATGGGGAACAAGCAGTTAGAAAGGCAATGGCAATGAATGCTGTTGACATATTATTAGTATCCGAAAGTATGGAAGAAGATAAAATATTTGAATTAGAAGACCTTGCTCAAGAGGGTGGATCGGAAGTTAGAATCATTTCTGTAGAATCCAGAGAAGGTGTTCAACTTAGAGATTTAGGTAAAGTTGCTGCAATTCTTAGATTTGAAGTTGGGTAGAGTTCCTAAATTCTTATAAAACCAAAACTTAATATCCTTTTATGTCATTAATTCAAGAATCTTTTCAACGTCTTTTTCCAGAACGTACATGGAATTATGAAGAGGAAACAGAATATAATAGAAGATTATCTGATTTTAATGCGAACATTTCTTTACGACATCAAAAAATTAAAATTAATATGAATTTGCAATGGAAAGATATTGATGATGAAATTAAAATAGGATTAATTCAGCATCTCTTACTTAAAATTCTTAAAAAAAAAGGTAACACACATAACATAGATTTATACAATAATTTTGTGAAAAACATTGATATTCTTACAGTAAAGGATAACTTTGATCCGTTGTTAGAAAAATCATTTGATAGATTAAATGCATTATTTTTTGATAACACATTAGAAAAACCAAACCTGATATGGGGTAAAGAATCCTTCCGAAAGTTAGCGAGTTACAATTTTCATAATGATACCATAGTTATGTCTACAATTTTTAAAGATGAAAAACAAAAAATGTTGGATCACGTGATGTATCATGAATTACTTCATAAATTTTTCAAATTTGCACATAATAATGGAAGAAATAGTTTTCATAGCCCAGAATTTAGAAGAGCAGAAAGGAAATTCCCTTACTTTCATGAGATAGAAAGAGAAATAGGCCAACTAATTAGAACGAAGAAACGTATGAAAACAATTAGAGAAAATAAACAACACAAAAATGGTTCCCTTTGGGACTTTATCAAGAAATTTTGACTTCTAAACACAAATTTTAGCAAGATTTATAAATAACCCTTTGTATTTCTTATAATATGGTAAAAAAGGGTTTTCTTTCCCATAACGCAATGGATAAAATCATGCGTGAAGTTGGTGCAGCTCGTGTTTCCGATGACGCAAAAGCAGCTTTGGCTGAAGAATTGGAAAAAAAAGCAGTAGAAATTTCAACTGAAGCGAAAAAATTAGCTGAGCATGCAGGAAGAAAGACCATCACAGAGAAAGATATCAGATTAGCAGTAAAATAGGAGGAAATTTATAATGAGCGATACAAAAATGGTTAGTGTAGGTACCTTAAAAAAAGGAGACACAATCATCATCGATGGAATCCCTTGTAAAATTGTGGATACATCAACATCACGTCCAGGAAAACATGGACATGCAAAAGTTAATATGATGGCAGTTGGTATGCTAGATGGTAAAAAAAGAAATTTAGTTATGCCAGGTCACGATAAAGTAGAAGCACCAATTGTAGAAAAGAAAACTGCACAAGTGCTTTCTGTTTCAGGAAACAAATGTAACGTTATAGATATGGAAACATTTGAAACATTTGATGTAGATATTCCTGAAGAATTTATAGCTGAAGTGGCTGAAGGAAAAGAAATCCTTTATTGGACCATTATGGGTTCAAAAGTCTTAAAACAAGTAAAGTAGGAGTGAAATAAATATGGCAAGTAAATTCCCTGAAGCAATTGACCGTTTACAAAAGAATATTTTTGTATGTCGTGATTGTAAAACTAAAATTCGTGTACCTAGTTTAAAAGTAGCACAAGGTAAAGCGAGTTGTCGAAGTTGTAGTTCAAAAAAATTGCGACCAAAAAGAAAGAAATAAACTTTTCTTTTTCATTTTTTTTTCTTAATTTTAATTTTAT
>PCYG01000019.1:7979-13263 GCA_002763025.1 Candidatus Woesearchaeota archaeon CG10_big_fil_rev_8_21_14_0_10_32_24
AAACATATAAAAACAAACTTCATTTCTTTACAATTATGGTAGATATCTTAGGATTCTTAACACAATATGCTGCAATCATTATTTTCTATGGGGTTATTGTTGCAATCCTTATTGCGAACAGAAAAAAATTAGATGTTCAAGCAAAATTTATTATTCTTTTCCGTATGAAATGGGGATTAAAATGGATGGACAAATATGCAGCAAAATATAGAGAGTGGGTAATCCTTCTTGGATATATTGGTATGGGTGCAGGATTTGTAGGAGTAATATTTATTTCATATGTTCTAATCAAAAATTTGTGGGACGTGATTACAATTCCAGAAGCTAGTTCTGGTGTTGCATTAGTATTACCAGGCGTAAATGTTCCTGGCATGGGCGTACTTCCATTTTGGTATTGGATCATTGCCATTTTTATCATTGCAATTGTGCATGAATTTTCACATGGTATTGTTGCAAGAGCACATAACTTAAAAGTTAAAAACACAGGCATTGTCTTTTTTGGCCCAATCATTGGAGCCTTTGTAGAACCTGATGAAAAAAAAATTGTGAAAGAAAAAGATATTGTCCAATATTCAATCCTAGCGGCAGGTGCTTTTTCAAATATTTTATTAGCAATTTTTGCTGTTTTACTTTTAACATTTGTATCCATGCCTTTACAACAAGCAATGATTGAACCTACGGGATTTACATTTGATTCATATGTTGAAGGAAATTATTCATTTGCACAAAATGGAATCATACCTGGCACATTAATCACGGGAGTTAATGGTATAGAAACAAAAACATTTGCACCATTTAGTGAATCCTTATTTTGCACATTACCAGGAGAAGAAATTACAATTAACACAGTTAATAAAGATTATAAAATTGCATTGGGAGAAAATCCTGATAATAAAGAAAAAAGTTTCTTAGGTATCAAAGAGATTCGTAATGAATTTAATATCAAACCAAAATATACAACTGGCATGTGGAATGTAGCATATTCTATCTTAGCATGGATCAATGGATTCTTGAAATGGTTATTCTTACTTAGTTTGGGTATTGGATTATTTAATTTATTACCGCTTCCAATTGTAGATGGTGGACGTATGGCACAAGTATTCCTACAAAAACTAAAGGGTGAAGAAAAAGGAAATAGCATGTATCAAAAAGTAGGTATGTTTTTCTTGTTTGTATTAATAATGAATCTTGTGTTACCTTGGTTGATGAACTTATTTTAGGAAAAATTATTTTAATTATTTATTCTAACTCACTCAAAAACTTCTCAACTTCCATTGCAGCCATGCATCCTGAACCGGCTGCACTAATTGCTTGCCTAAATCGTGTATCTTGCACATCTCCTGCCACAAAAATTCCTTTTACATTAGTATGCATAAATTTATCTGCATTAAGATATCCTTTTTCATCAAGAGTTAATTTGCCTTCTAAAAATTTAGTATTTGGAATGTGACCAATTGCTACAAAAACGCCGTCTGTTTTAAAATCTGAAAATTCTCCGGTAACAAGATTTTTTAATTTTACACCTTCAACTAATTTTTCTCCATAAACCTCATCAACAACAGAATCATAAATGAAATGAATTTTTTCATTTTTCTTTGCTTTATCTTGCATAATCTTAGAAGCTCGTAATTCTTTACGGCGATGAACCACGGTTACCTTAGTACAAAAACGTGTTAAGAAAAGAGCTTCTTCCATCGCAGAATCTCCTCCTCCAACAACAATAACTTCTTTACCTTTGAAAAATGCACCATCACATGTTGCGCAGACAGTCACACCCCTTCCTTTGAACTTTTCTTCAGAAGGTATTCCTAACCATCGTGCAGAAGCACCAGTGGCGACAATTAGTGTTTTTGTGTGCACTTTCTCGCCGCCCATTAAGGAAACCTCAAAACCACTCTCAATTTCCTCAAAACTGGTTGCAATATCAATTTTAAATTTCGCACCAAACTTTTCAGCTTGTACTTTTGAATCCTGTACTAATTTTGTACCATCAACACCTTCGGGAAATCCAGGAAAATTTTCCACTTCAGTTGTTAATGTTAATTGACCGCCATCTTGTTCGCCGGAAATAACTAAAGGTGCAAGATTAGCACGAGCTGCATAAATTGCGGCTGTACACCCAGCAATACCGGTTCCTAAAATAATGACATTTTCCATTCTTATTGATTTAATAAAAAGTAAGATAATAAACGCACACCACTTCCAGTTGCCCCTTTCTGATTATAATCGCCTTCAAATGTCCAATACGCAGAACCAGCGATATCTAAATGTGCCCATTTTGTTTTATCTGTTACAAATTTATTTAAAAATACACCCGCAGTGATTGACCCTGCATGATACTTTTTCGTTGCCATATTATTTAAATCTGAGATGTCGCCTTCCATTGCATCTTGATATTCTTCAAAAAATGGAAGTGGCCACACTCTATCTCCACTTGACTCGCCAACTGATTTCAAAGATGCAATTAATCCTTCATCTCGAGAGATGATAGCTACAGTAAAGTATCCCAAAGCCATAATACATGCTCCTGTCAATGTGGCTAAATCAATAATTATATGAGGAGTATATGTTTTCTCGGTATAAGCTAATGCATCTGCTAAAACTAATCTTCCTTCCGCATCAGTGTTTCCTATTTCAATTGTTAAACCATTATATGCTTTAACGATATCTCCGGGATGTTGTGCATGACCAGAAATCATGTTTTCACACATCGCAAGAACGCCAATAAGATTCTTTTTAATCCCTAATTCTGCGGCTGCTTTGATTGTTCCTAAAACTGCTGCAGACCCCGCCATGTCACATTTCATATCTTCAATATAATTAAGTGGTTTAAGGTTATACCCTCCTGAATCAAAAGTAATACCTTTACCCACAAATGCGATAGGTTTTTCTTTTCCATCATTATTGTATTCCAATATAATTAATTTGGGAGGGTTTTCACTTCCTGCATTAACTCCTAACATTGCACCCATTCCTAACTTTTTTAATTCGGGTTCATTTAATACTTTAATTTTAATTTTGGGATTTGTTGAGGCTAATTGACGTGCCTGTTCTTCCATGAAAAATGAAGTAACAATACTTGCGGGTTCATTAACTAAATCTCTTACATAATTTGTAGATTCTGCAATAATTCTTCCAACCTTTAAACCGATTTCAAAAGTAGATGAAGAAGGAGATTGTGAAGGAGATGTCCATTGAATTGATACGGAACTTAAACTTTTTTTCTTATCTTGCTTCTCCTTTGCTAAATATTTTATAAATCCATAATTCCCTAATAATAAACCTTCTGCGGTTGCTCTTCCAATCAATTCTGCAGAAAAATTATTTTTTACTAAATCAGGAAGATCCGTTGTAAAATTAATGAAATAATTTTCTTTAACTTTCTTTACAGATTTACCTAACGCTTTTCTAAGACGTTCCAAAGTAATTTCTTTTTTCTTTCCTAAACCTACGATCACAATTAATTTATAATTTAAGTTAGGCATTCTGGTGGTATAAATTTGACCAAACTTTTTAATGAATATTTTGTTTTTCTCTAATTCGCATAATTCGCTTGTCAACTGTTTGCTAATAGAATCATAATTAGATTTTTCTTCTTCAAATGCCCCAAACACTAAAACCTCTTGACTAGCATCAAATTTTGGTAATACATTAATTTTCATTTTACACCTCATGAATATCTTTCGGATTTGATATGGTTTGCATCAACGCCTTTTTCTGTGAGAAGTTCTTTTGTCTCCACCACTAATTCCTTTAATCCACATATATAAAAAGTTTTGTTTTTTAAATCCTCAGGAAGATGAGCTTGCACTCTTCCTTGTGCACCATCCCAATCCTCTCGTGTTAATGTGGGAACGTAGGTAAAGTTAGGATATTCTTTTGCTAATTCTATAAATTCCTGATGGAAAATTAAATCTTTCTTAACCTTAGAACCGAAAAGCATTGTAAATTTAATCTCTTGATTTTTAGGTAAGAATTCTTTAGCAATACTATACATTGGAACAACACCAGTCCCATTACTAATTAACCAATGTTCTTTATTTTCTGAATTTTCATCAAACATAAAATGACCAAATGGTCCTTTCACTTCATACTCATCTCCTTCTTTGATATCTTTAAAATTTTCAGATGCAAAGCCCCCTTCGATTATCTTAATACATAAATCAATTTTTCCTTTTTCTGAAGGGGGATTGAGAATTGAATAAGATCGTAATTTTGATTCTTCTCCATTATTCACCCGAATTGTTACAAATTGGCCTGCTTTAAATGTAAACTCTTCTGGGCAGGATAATGTCATCATAAAAACGTCATCATTAAGAAAAACTTTATTTGTAATTTTAGACGTAAATGTTTGAATTGCCATAGGCAAAATAGGTTCAATTCCGTTTATATAACTTGTGGATTTAAATCTAAAAAGGTTTATGTTCTTTCCTAAATCTGCTAAATAACCCCCCAAACCTCTTTTTGGGTTCATTAGATCCTTCAATTTCTTCTAAATCTCCATGTTCTTCTTGGTTCATTTGAATCTCAATGTTGGATTGAAATTCTGGAATCTCTGGAGTTAATTCAATTATTTTTTTAGGTTTAATTAATTCGGATTCAGTAGAAGATGATTGTTTCCATGTTTCAATATATTTCTGAACTCTTTTCTTTCCACGAGGTTCTGCCTGACCTCCTAAAGAATAATATACCTTTTCAACAGTATCACCCCAAGAATAATCTCCTTTCTCTATTTTCACATTATGAACTTCAAGTTCTTTGGTTTGAACACCTTTACGCAAATGATAATAAACACTTCTTAATGTGACTTGAGGAAAAATTTCATTATAAATTTTTGCAATCTGATACCCATAACCTTCACCCAAAAAATGAAGGATTTCAATGATATTCTGGCGAATTTCAGATTTTACAGGACGTCCTCGTGGCATATATTTTCAATGTGGGGATAGTATATAAAATTAATCGTTGTTTTCTCAAACTGTATAATTCCGTAATCTGTTTACACTTCTAGAGAATATAATTGTTTTTTAAACTTTATAAACCAATACACCTGCATTACGACTTGCGGATTGTAAACACATTTTGACATTATCTAGTATTTTCTCATCGTAGAAGTGTCCAATTCCGAAATTAGTTGACAATTCCGAAATCTGCTTACAGATCTTAGCTTTAAATAAAAAATCTAAGACCAATCAAAAACCCAACCACAGCAAGCTGTGGGGTATGTTTAGATTAATATTGGGTTTTTGGTGTTTGCTCTTAATTAGTCGCTGCAAGCAGCGGG
>PCYG01000019.1:13284-14790 GCA_002763025.1 Candidatus Woesearchaeota archaeon CG10_big_fil_rev_8_21_14_0_10_32_24
TTATTGAATGTTCTTCTTAGGATGTCAATTTCATCATTTTATAAAGAAAGTGTAAACTAATTTTGAAATTGAACAGTTGTTTTCTCAAACTAAATATTTATATAAACAAATAGTATATTTCTAATATATGGCTCGCCCACTAATTTCAAAGAAACAGCAAAAAGAAATTGCGAAGGAACGGATTGCAAAATTATTCTTACAGGCACAAGAAATATTCTCAAAAAATAAATCCCTTGCACATAGATATGTTACCTTAGCCAGAAAGTTAGCAATGAAAGTACGAATACGTATGCCTTTAGAATATAAAAGAAAATACTGCAAACATTGTTACAAGTTTCTAATGCCTGGAAAAAATAGTAGAATTAGAACCAGAGATAGTAAAGTTATTATTTCTTGCCTTGAATGTAAAAAATTTACCAGAATTCCTATAAAATAAATTCTTTCAATATTTTATAAATAGGCCCTTCAGGTGTTAATGTACTTTCATAAAGAATAATTTTATCAACTAATTGTGTCCCAAATGATAAATCTTTATTCCGTTCAATTTCTTTACGTAATATACTTTTACCTTTTGCCGATTTATATCGTGCAATTGTAATGTGAGGAATAATTTCTTTTTGTTCAAGATTATAAAGAGACTCAGATTCCTGAATTAAATCTCGTAATTCTTGACTTTTTATACCCACCCACATAACTTGAATTTTTGACAGTGAAGGGAATGCACCAATGCCTTCTGCAACAATAGTAAAAGGTTTGTATTCTTTTAATAACTCTATATAATCAGCTACAATTTTGTCTAACTGAGCATGATCCACATTTCCTAAAAACGCAATTGTAAGATGAATATTATCTAATGCAACAAATTTTAAATCTAAATTTGTATCCTTTAATGAAATTAACACAGGATGTAATTTATCTTTAATTTCTTCAGAAAGGGGAATCCCTAAAAAAACACGTTTAATCTTCATCATCTAAATCTGCACCGAAATCGTCAGACTCTTCGTATTTCTCAGATAAATCTTCTTCAGATTCATGGAATTCTTGAGCGGAAATGGTCTCAAATTTTGATTCTCTAATTGGTTTTTCTAATTTCTCAACAACTTCAGCAAAACCTGCATTTGCAAGAACTTTTGTGACTTTGACTTTAACATAATCGCCTTTTTTTGTATTTGGAACAAAAAGGACAAATCCTTTAACTTTTGCAATACCATCACCTTTGCCACCGACTGATCCGATGAACACATCATATAATTCGCCAGCTTTTACTGGTGCTTCTTTATCATTCATTCGTTTGTACCTCCATAATACATTTTAATTTCTAAAGAAAAAGCTCTCATTTGTATATCTGTTTCATAACCATGTACTTAAGCCAAAATAAGGCTAATTTATATATAAATCTTTGGGAAATAAGAGGCTGGGTCTAAGTTCGGGCAATAGTTCCTTTTACCAATCTGGTAAACAATTTCATGGCAGCGGAGAAGTCATTTTCTCTTCCTAAAGCCTTAA
>PCYG01000020.1 GCA_002763025.1 Candidatus Woesearchaeota archaeon CG10_big_fil_rev_8_21_14_0_10_32_24
TGCAATCCCACCAGCAGAAAAGTGAGTCGATGCTATCTCTGCTTCATTTTGCTAAAGTATTACTCTATTGTGAGAATTTAATAGAAACATTTATATATATGATGTGCGATTCATATGTTTGTGAATTCATGCATATTAAATGATGCGTACCGAATGTTCTTTGGAACTTTGGCTAATGAAAGCCGATTGATTATAGTTAATACTCTTAGAAAAAAACCATTGAATGTATCTGAAATTTGTGAAATGACTGGTTTTGAACAAAGTATGGTTTCTCATAACTTGAAAACTTTAGAATATCATGGGATGGTTTTTGTAGAAAAGAAAGGAAAGTATAGATATTACAAAGTGAATGAAAAGACAATTCAACCATTGTTAAAATTAATTGATGATCATATGAAAGAATATTGTTGTAAAATCGCAAAAGGTGAACGATAATGGTAAAAGACCCAATATGTAACATGGATGTTAATCCAAAAATGGCAAGATTCATTGCTGAAAAGGATGAGAAAAAATATTATTTTTGTAACAAAAGTTGTTATGATGTATTTATGAGAGAAAACTCTAAAAAGAAAGAACATAATGACAAACATACTCTTCACCAACCACAATCTAATAAAGGAATTGAAAGAACAGTTTTTCCAATTACAGGAATGAGTTGCGCAAGTTGTGTTGCCAAAATTGAAAAGGCTCTTTCAAAAGTAGATGGCGTAAAAAAGGTTGTAGTTAATTTTGCAACTGAAAAAGCTACGGCTGAATATGATACTGCAAAAACTTCTAGAAAACAATTGGAAGATGTTATTGGAGATTTAGGATACGATGTTGTTAAAGAAGTAAGTGGGAAATCTAATGTTCTTCGTTTAAAAGTAATTGGTATGGATAACCCTCATTGTGTAAGCACAGTTAGTGGGGGGTTAGATAATTTAAAAGGAATTATTTCTAAAGAATTATTTGTAAATCAAAAAGCCGAAATTACTTTTAATCCAACCCAAACAAGTCCTGAAGAAATTAAGAAAACAATTAAAGCACTTGGTTATGAACCGTTAGAAGAATCCGCTAGTCTTGATACTGAAAAAAAGGCAAGAGAAAAGGAGTCTAAAAATCTTAAAATTAGGATGATTGTTTCTATTATTCTTTCACTTCCGTTGCTTTATTTGGCCATGCTTGTTCCTTTCTTTAACCTTGGTATACCGGGAATTGTTGAAAAGAATATGGCTTTAATTCAATTAATTTTGGCAACACCTGTTATGTTTGCAGGATCAGTATTTTATGAGAGAGGTTTAGTGGCATTAATAAAAACAAAAACGGCAACAATGGATACCCTTGTCGCAATCGGAACAGGAACAGCTTATGTTTATTCAGTCATTATTTCTATCTTTCTTTGGATCGGAAAGCCAGGGTTTAGTTTTCATGATTTATACTTTGAAGTTGCCGCATTATTAATTGCCTTCATTCTTTTAGGAAAATATTTGGAAGCTATAGCGAAAGGAAAAACCTCAGAAGCAATCAAAAAATTAATGGGTTTGCAAGCTAAAACCGCTTTAGTTAAAAGGGGAAACAAAGAAATCGAAGTACCTATTGAAAAAGTTGTTATTGGTGATTTGATTATTGTAAAACCTGGTGGAAAAGTTCCCGTAGATGGACTCCTTGTTGAGGGTCATTCTTCGATAGATGAAAGTATGATTACAGGAGAAAGTATTCCTGTTGAAAAAAATAAGGGTGATAAAATTATCGGGGCCACTATTAATAAAACTGGCTCTTTTATCTTTAAAGCAACGAAAGTTGGATCTGAAACTGCACTGGCACAGATTATTAAATTAGTTGAAGATGCGCAAGGAAGTAAAGCACCGATCCAGCAATTAGCTGATAAAATTTCTGCGTACTTTGTCCCTGCAGTGATGGCTATTGCGTTCATTTCTTTTTTAGCATGGTATTTTCTTGGATTTGGTTTTGCGTTCGCGTTGACTATTTTTGTGGCCGTTTTAATCATTGCCTGTCCTTGCGCTCTTGGATTAGCAACACCCACTGCCATCATGGTTGGAACTGGAAAGGGTGCAGAGAATGGTATTCTAATTAAAAGTGCAGAAGCTTTACAGAAAGCTCATGAAATTGATACAATTGTCTTTGATAAAACAGGTACATTAACAAAGGGAAAACCAGAAGTAACTGATATCGTTGCTTCCAAGGATTTCACAGATAACGAAGTATTGATGTTTGCAGGAATCGCAGAAAAAAGAAGTGAACATCCTTTAGGTGAAGCAATTATAAGAAAAGCAAAAGAAGAAAAAATTAAATTAGCAGATCCAACTAACTTTAAAGCAATTATAGGCAGAGGATTAGAAGCACATCATAAGAAAAAAGTGATTTATCTTGGAAATCGGTTACTTATGAATGAAAAAAAGATTTCAATTGTAAATATTGAAACACAACTTCAAAATTTAGAAAATGAAGGTAAAACTGCCATGATTCTGGCGGTGGGAAATAAAGTTGCAGGAATTATTGTGGTTGCTGATACCGTAAAGGAAGGTTCTCGTAATGCAGTAAAAGTGTTGCATGAACTAGGAAAAGAAGTAATTATGCTTACTGGTGATAATCTACGAACTGCAAACGCGATCGCAAAAAAAGTTGGGATAGATAAAGTCCTTGCAGAAGTTCTACCTGAACATAAAGCAAATGAAATTAAAAAGTTGCAAGCAACTGGAAAAACTGTTGCAATGGTTGGAGATGGAATTAACGACGCACCAGCTCTTGCTCAGGCAGATGTTGGTATTGCAATGGGGGCAGGCACAGATGTTGCAATTGAATCAGCTGATATTGTTTTAATTAAAGAAGACATATTAGATGTTGCCACAGCAATGGATTTAAGCCATTACACGATGAAGAAGATTAAACAAAATTTATTTTGGGCATTCTTCTACAATATTATTGGTATTCCTGTAGCTGCCGGTATTTTATATCCATTCACAGGATGGTTATTGAATCCGATGATTGCTGGTGCTGCGATGGCATTTAGTAGTGTGTCTGTTGTGAGTAATTCATTAATGATGAAGAGGTTTAAACCTAAGAAATGAGTCTCACCGGAAAACAAGTTCAGAAAAAGTACAATAGGTATTCTACAGTCTATGACCTTTTAGAATGGTTACCTGAAAAAATGTTACTTGGTAAATTACGTAAACCTTTCCTTGAAAATATTAAAGGAAACGTGTTAGAGATTGGTGTAGGTACAGGGAAAAATCTTCCTTATTATAATTATAATAAAGTTGATTTAACTGCGATTGATATCAGTCAAGGGATGTTACATAAAGCTAAAAAAGTTGCAAAGGAAAACAAATTTCCTGTAAACCTTCAATTGGTTGAAGAAGAAAAGCTTCCTTTCAAAGATAATACTTTTGATTATGTTGTAATGACTTTCGTATTGTGTTCAGTGCCAAATCAACATAAGATGTTATATGAAATGAAAAGAGTTGTGAAAAAGGAAGGTAAAATCGTTTTATTAGAACACATGTTAAGTAAAAATAAAATAATTGCATTCTTTGAACATTTGCATAATCCAATTACAAAAGCTTTAGTGGGTGTTAATATCAACCGAAAAACAATTGATTCAATTAGAGAATGTGGATTGAAAATAAATAAAGAAAAAAATATTGCATTGAAAGATGTGTTTAAAGAGTTAGAGGTACAAAAGTAAAAATGAGATATCTAAAAAATATAAAAAAAATGATCTCAATTGCATTGATTAGTATAATGTTGCTTATCGTTGGATGTAGTAATAACACTAATAGTTCTACAGTAACCAAAGAATCTTCAGCAACAAAGTGGTATCAAGATTTATCTGCACAAGAATTCAAAAGTGTAATTGAAGATCCAGAAGTGTTTGTATTGGATGTTCACACACCCGAACAACCACACATTAAAGGAACCGATGCCGTGATTCCTTTTGATAAACTTGAAGTGAATTTAGCAAAACTTCCAAAAGATAAAAACACAAAGATTGCTCTTTATTGTAGAAGTGGTAGTATGAGTAAAGAAGCATCTGAAGAATTGATAACGTTAGGTTATACGAATATTAATAATTTAGAAGGTGGCGCAAATGCCTGGAAAAATGAAGGATTTCCTGTTGAAGAATTGGTAAAATAAAATGACGCAAAGTTATGGATATAAAAAAGAAGTTGCATTAACATTTGAAGATGCAGTAGCAAAAACAAAGGAAGAATTGGCTAAAGAAAAATTTGGTATTCTTACTGAGATTGATGTGAAAGCAACTCTTAAGAAAAAATTGGATGTTAATTTTGACAACTACATTATCCTGGGAGCGTGTAACCCACCCTTTGCTTACAAAGCCTTACAAGCTGAACGAGATATTGGATTATTACTTCCTTGTAATGTGATTGTCTATGAACAAGAAGGGAAAGTGTTTGTATCTGCAATCGTTCCTTCAGTTGCCATGGGAATGATTGAAAATGATGCGTTGAATGACATTGCAGTTGAAGTTGAGAAGAAGTTGAAAAAAATTGTTGATTTTATATCAAAAAATAAATAATTAATGGAGGAAACGAGAAATGAAACATTTCTGGTCCCTTCTCAGAAAATTTGGAGGAAAAATAAAATGGTATTTGGAATTTTTAAAAGGAAAGACCCAATCTGTGGGATGAAAGAAGAGAAAGGAAAAGGTATTAAAGAGAATGGAAATTGGTTTTGTTCAACAACCTGTGAGAAAAAGTTTGCAGAAAAAAATAAAACTGTGAAGAAAGGAAGTTGTTGCAGAGGATAGTAGGAATTGAAACTAGTTTCATAGTCACTTAAATAAGCAATTACAACTTAAAACAAATTATTATGGAAAAACTTGCAATCTTTGTGAATTACCTTTCAAGAAAGAAATATCTTCCCTTAGATACAAGAATATTAAGTTTATTTTTCTTTATCCTTCTTACCGCATCTCTTTTTTATGGGACAATTAACATTTTTACGTACAAATTTACAAGTAAAGCTGCAATGTTCACAGTGTGGATCTTGTGGTGGCCATTCTTATACATCACTTTACTTTTCTTTTCCAGATTGTGGTGTGGATTTCTCTGCCCAATTAGTCTGGCTAATGAATGGGGAAACAAATTACGAACTGGGAAATTTATCAATTATAGAAAATGGGCTTTTGTGCCGTTTATCCTTTTCTTTGTAATTGTATATTTAGAACAGATGTCTGGATTATTCTTATCCACTTCTGTGACATTATGGTTTTTCTTGCTATTTTTTTTACTTGCATTCTTGATGGGATTGATGTTATCACGATTTGCGTTTTGTAAACTTGTGTGCCCTATAGGAACTATTCTGGGTTTATTTAGTCGTCTTTCAGTTATTGGTCTTCGAACTAAAAAAGAAATCTGTGAAACTTGTCCTAAAAAGTATTGTCTTCTTGGTGGAAAAAAAGCGCCATGCCCTATGTTCATTAATATACCAAAAATAAATAGCAATAAAGATTGTTTGTTGTGTGCAAATTGTGTTAAAAATTGTCCGCATGATGCTGTACACATTGGAGTCATTAAACCGGGAAAAGAATTAATTGAAAAAGTTGATTTTACAATGGCTGAATCCTATTTTATTATGGCATTATTTGGTCTTGCCGCAATCTTAACAGCAAATGGTACAATGCTGGCACGAAAATTTCTTTATTCGTTCTCATTTTATATGATAGGTCCAACTCTTCGGTTTGCAGATTTTGCGATAGGCATCGGATTTTTTATTTTATTATATACATTAATGGCTTATATTATGTCAAAAGTTACAAAAACAAAATTCAAAATCTCCCTTTCGGAATTGGGATATTATTATCTTCCTTTATTATTCATGATTATGTTTTATACTATCTCCTTTGGATTTTTGGGTCCATGGTTACCCATTAATGAAAGTGCAATGAGGCTCATCAAATATTTCTTTTTGACTCTTGGAGGAATTTGGAGTATTTACATGATTTTTAAAATTCCTTTGCCAAATCATGTTGATCTAACTACAAAACAAAAAAAGATTGGAAAGAGTATATTAATTGTGTTCCTTGCTTTTATTACAATAATATGGGCAGGGTTTTTAATATCAAATAATACTACATTCGGTGATAAAGAATCTGTCATTTCAATGCCGGGAGAAATTATTAAGATGGATTCATTTAGTATGGGTTTTACACCAAATGTAATTATTGCAGAAAAAGGACAAGAAATATCTATTGAAATTGACAATATTGATATTATGCATTCTTTTGATTTAAATGAATTTAATGTTCATGAATTCCTACCAGCTGCAAAGAAAAAAGTAATTGCATTTACCCCAGATAAGGTGGGGGAATTTATGTTTTTTTGTAATGTTCCTGGTCATACAGAAGCAGGAATGAGAGGGAGATTGGTTGTTGTTGATTCTATTGATGATTATATGGGAAAAACAAAAAGAAAATTAAGTTGAAGAAATATTAATTGAAAAAAAAAGAGGTTAGATATAAAATGGCAAAAAAAAATGAATTAAATGAATTAAGTCTGGGATATGCAGGAGCAGCTGTTTCTGCAATTGGCATGTTTTTGTTAGGAGTTGGATGGAACCTGGGAATATATGCAAATGCAGCAATGGAAATGGCAAAATGGCATTTATTATTTTCCCAAAGTATTTTAGGTATTTTTGGTGGAATGATTGAAGCTGCAATCTGGGGATTTATTGCATTATACGCAATTGGATGGTTTTATAATAAGTGGGCATAAGCCCATTTTTCCATTACATTTTTAAAAACAAAGCGAATATAGAAAAATATGGTTAATTTAAGTCAAAAAAACATAGGATATGGCATTGTAGGATTTGCAATTATTTTAATTGTTCTCTTAACATTTGTAAAAATAAATCAAGACACTGAAGAAGTACTTCTTTGTCAAGCAATTGATGGTAATCCAAATATTGGGATGAGTGAATGTCCCGCCCATAATAGTTCTGGGTCATGGGTATTGACACTTGCCTTTGGGGTTACTGCGGTAATATTGACAATTGGGTTATACCTTGTGTTTGTCCAACCTCCAGAAACAAAAAAAATAATTGAATCTGATTTTAAAAATGTGAGGGTAGAAGAACTTGATGAAGAAGAACAAAAGATTTACCATTTGCTGAAGGAACATGAAGGAAGTATGTATCAAAGTGATCTTGTCAAAAAAACGGAAATGTCTAAAGTTCAAATTACACGTGTGTTAGATAAAATGGAACTTCATAAAATTCTTGAACGGAAACGGAGAGGGATGGCTAATTTAGTTGTTTTGAAATGATTTGAATGTTATATTCCATTATTTTAAGATATAAATCTATTTTCTTTTTAATATCTTCCTTTAATTTTTCTTCAAAATTTAATTTATCAATTTCATGATGCCAATCAATATCAGGGAGTATGGTTAACGATCCCACAAATTTTCTATTCGCTAATGCTGCCTGTTCTTCAATGTCTTTCGCGATATCAGTACCAAATAATTTTAAAGCTTTAAATTTAGATATGGAATTAGATCCCGCTTTTAATAAATAGGGAACGCGTTCAATACGATCTTCCCAAATGCCACATTGAATATCTAATTGTGGAAATTCTATTCTTAACTTTGCAATCCACCATGCTTGTTGCTCCTGGCTTGGTATTGTTGCATGTTCAAAAGGTGTGCCCTCTTGTGGAATCAAACCATACACATGAATTTTATGGATATCATATTTTTTAATAAAG
>PCYG01000012.1 GCA_002763025.1 Candidatus Woesearchaeota archaeon CG10_big_fil_rev_8_21_14_0_10_32_24
CTTTAGTGTTCTGAAGCAGAGAAAGTACCAATTTATGAACGTTTATCGACTCTAACATTTCTTTGCGGGTGGGGGAAGCCCCTTACGGGGTGCCCGCGGTGCAACCCCACCAGCAGAAAAGTGAGTCGGTACTATCTCTGCTTCATTTTGCTAAAGTATTACGAAAATACATTAAGGATTGTATATTCTAAAATATATCTCCTTTCTCCTATATTGGGAAGTTAATATTTATATAGAATCCCTTCTTCTGCATCATCATGGACATTATCTCTTCGGATTTTAAAAAAGGAATCGTCAAACTTAGAATTACAGATGCTGATGATCTTTGGTACTTGAGTCATTTGATTGATGCAGGTGATTTTGTGAAAGGATTTACCACAAGGAAAATCAAGATTGGGGATGGAGATAATGCAACGGTTGTTAAAAAACCAATGATACTTAAGATTGAAGCGGAAACAATTGATTTTGGAAGTGGAGGCCTTTCTGTTAGAGTTAATGGAAAAATTAAGGAAGGACCAGAAGATATTCCTCGCGATAGTTATCATGCAATTTCTTTAGAGGAGGGTAATGAATTTACGTTAGAAAAAGCTCATTGGATGAGTTATCAGAAACAAAAGTTAGAAGAAGCATCAGAAAAAAAGTTCCATTTTTTGATGTGTTTATTTGATAGGGAAGAAGCGTTGTTTGCGTTAACAAAGAAATTTGGATATGAAATATTAGTAAGGATTAAGGGAGATGTTGAGAAAAAATCAAGAGATATTGAAATTAAAAAGGATTTCCATAAAGAAATAATTGATATGATTGAGTCCTATAATCAAAGATATGCACCAGAAAAAATTATAATTGCATCTCCAGCATTCTATAAAGACATATTACTTAAAAAAATTACGCAGGATTTCAAACATAAAATTGTGATTGCAATATGTAGTGATGTAAGTAAAAATTCTATTGATGAAGTTTTAAAACGTCCGGAATTAAAGGAAGTTCTTAAAAATAGTAGAACCAGAGAAGAACAATTGCTTGTTGATGAATTGTTAAGCGAAATCAATAAAGATCATCTTGCGGTATATGGATGGAAGGAAGTAAAGGTTGCAATTGATGCAGGAGCAGTTAAAATATTAATGATTACAGATGAGTTTATTGCGAAACATAAAGAGTCTGGAACCTATAATGAAGTAGATGAAAAAATGAAAGCTGTTGATGCATTGCAAGGGAAAATACATATTATCTCGTCGGAACATGAGGGTGGGAAAAAATTAAACGGCCTTTCTGGAATCGCGGCCATTTTAAGATATAAATTAGTCTGAACACCAATTTTGAAAAACCACAACCTTTTAATAGTAGTTTGGTTTCTTGATAATCAAGTAGCAAAAAAATGTTTTGTAATTTTTCAGAGCATAAATTTGTTATAAAGTAGAAACATTAGATGTTTATTTAATAGGTAGATAGTAAAAAGGGAGGGGTTGTAAAAAATGATTGTAAAAGATGAATTATTAAGTAATTTACGAAGATATTTTGATTTGAATTTGTATGAGGTAAAGTTATGGACCGCATTATTAAGTAGAGGTGTTTCTACAGCAGGTGAACTTTCAGATATTGCAGATGTGCCACGTTCACGAAGTTATGACGTTCTTGAATCTCTGGAGAAAAAAGGATTTGTAATCATGAAATTAGGAAAACCAATTAAATATATTGCAATTCCTCCCGCAGAAGTTGTTGATCGCGTTAAGAAAAATATGCATTTAGATGCACAAGAAAAAGTGGGAAGATTAGAAAGTATCAAAGGAGGCGATATGATGTTGGAGTTGGAAACTTTACATACAACCGGTATTGCATTAGTTGACCCTGCAGAAATGAGCGGATGCTTACGTGGGCGAAGTAATCTTTACAACCACCTAGACTTATTAATCAAAGATGCAAAATCTTCTGTAAATATTATGACTTCTGACCAAGGATTCATGAGAAAAGCTGAGGGATTAAAAGTCTCATTACAAAAAGCTGCAAAACGAGGTGTGAAAATTCGTATTTCTGCACCATTAACAAAGGAAAATCAAAAAGTTGCAGATTCTTTGAAAGGTATTGCTGAAGTAAAACATAACAACAAAATAAATACACGTTTTGTAACTGTGGATAGTAAGGACATGGTTTTTATGACATTGAACGATAAAGAAGTTCATCCATCCTATGATTTAGGAGTTTGGGTCAAAACACCTTATTTCACAACTGCAATGGATCATATGTTTGAGGGTATGTGGAAACAAAAATAATTTTGTTTTTCTTTTATTTTTTTATTGTTTGATAATTCTACATTAAATAGTCAACGATAGAAATAAAACATAATTTAGCACTATGCACGCCGCGTAGATTTTTGTCTACTTTATTTATCTTAATTAGACAAAAATGCGGCTCCCTTGGCAATAGTGCTAAATGATGCAAAAATTTTGTCATTGACTAAAATAAGAGTAATTTTATAAATAACCCCTCATTCTAAACTCCTATGAGTCACGAGAATCTGATTGCAAAATTGCATCCATTAGAACGACAAGTTTTACATGCATTAAAGGAAGCTTCACAGCTCTCTGAAATAATAAAAATTACGAAGATGCAAGAAATTGAAATTATTCGTGCTCTCCAATGGTTAGAAAACAAAGATGTTCTTAAAATCAATACAGAAAAAAAGCGATTAGTATCATTAGATGTAAATGGAAAAAGGTACAAATCTGAAGGGTTACCTGAAAAAATATTCTTATCTGTATTGAATGATGAATATAAGGGCATTAATGTTATTACGAAGAAATCTAAATTAAGTAGGGAAGAAGTTAATGCATGTATTGGATTATTAAAAAGGAAACAAGCAATTGATGTGAAGAAAGGCGAACAATGGCTTGAAGTGAAAATCACAGAAGCGGGAAAACGAGTTTTGCAAGAAAAATCTGATGAAGAAGTATTCTTAAAACTGGATTTTCCACAGGAAGAACATTCGTTGGATCAAAATGTATTAAATGAATTAAAGAAACGAAAAGATTTTCTGAAAATTGATGAACTTAAATTGTTATCCATTGAACTTTCTGAATTGGGAAAAGAATTAGTTACCGCGGATTTAGGCGGTGAAGTCATTAACAGATTAACGCCTGCTATGTTAAAAACAGGAAGTTGGAAGGATAAGAATTTTAGATATTACGATGTTGAGATTAATGTACCTACAAAATCTGGTGGAAGAAGACATCCATATAATGACTCTTTGAATATTATTAGGAGTGCATTTTTAGAAATGGGATTCCAAGAAATGGAAGGACCATGGGTTGAAACATCATTCTGGAATATGGATGCAATGTGGATTCCGCAAGATCATCCTGCACGGGAAGTACAAGATACATTTTATTTAGATCAACTAGGTGAATTGCCACAAGATAAAAAATTAGTAGAAAATGTAAAACAAGCACATGAAAATGGTTTGAATACAGGCAGTACGGGACATACAAAAGAATGGAATCCAGAAGTTGCAAAACAATTATTGTTGAGAACACATAGTACTGCAACAACATTTCGCACATTCTATGATCAAAAATTAAACCATAATTGTAAATATTTTTACATTGCAAACAATTTTAGAAATGAAGCGATTGATGCAACCCATCTTGCAGAATTTGGACAAGCTGAAGGATTTATCATGGGAAATCACTTAACGCTTGCAGATTTAATGGGATTCATTAAAGAATTCTACGCAAAATTAGGCATTACAAAAATTCGGTTCAAACCAACATTTAACCCTTACACAGAACCAAGTATGGAAGCACATTATTATAATGAAAAATTAGGAAAATGGTATGCATTAATTAATTCGGGTATCTTTAGACCGGAAGCACTTGCTCCCTTTGGTATTACAAAGTCCGTCATTGCATGGGGTATGGGGTCATCTAGGATTGCGGCAATTTTATCTGAAAAAAATAAATTAAAAGAACTTGTTGGTCCAGAAGTTCCATTTGAATGGATTAGGAAACATCAGAGGATTAAGGTATAATGGTTATTGTAGATACAACATTCAGCAGAATGCAAGAACTTGTAAAGAAAGAATTGACAATTGAAGAATTAGAAGAAGTTCTTGCAGATATTGGTATGGAATTAGATGAAGTAAATGGAGATATTATCAAGATTGAAATTACAGCTGAACGTATTGACTTAATTTCTGTAGAAGGATTGGCACGTGCTATTAATAGTTATTTTGGATTAGTTAAAGGATATGAACATGTTTCTGTAGAAAAAAGTGATTATGTTCATCTTATTGATAACTCCGTGAAAAATGTAAGAGAGTTCACACGTTCGTTTGTAGTTAAAGGATTGAAATTATCTGATGAATTAATTAAAACATTAATGCAAGTGCAAGAAAAAATTCACGATACCTATGGACGAAAACGAAAGAAAGTTGCGATTGGAGTTTATGATTTAAATTTAATCACATTTCCCATCACCTATAAAGCAGAAAAACCTGAAAATATTTCATTCGTACCTTTAGACATGATTCAAGAAATGAGTGGGTTACAAATTTTAGAAGAACATCCTAAAGGTCAATCGTATGCCCATTTACTTCAAGGATTAACATTATTTCCAATTCATAAAGATGCAAAAGGAAATATTCTTTCAATGCCTCCTGTCATTAATTCACATAAATTAGGAAAAATTTCTGCTGCCACAAAGGATTTATTTGTAGAATGTACAGGTCCAAGTGCTGAAGCATTAGATAGTATTATGGATGTTCTTGCAACAATGTTTGCAGATTGGGAAGGAACAATTTTTGCTGTTACAATTAAAGATGGTAAAGAAGAAATTATATGTCCAAGTTTTAAAAACCAAGAATGGACCGTTACAGCAGATGTGGTAAAAAAGTTAATTGGGATTGATGTAGATACTAAAAAAGTAACTGAATTATTACCTAAAATGCAATATATGGTTCTTGAAACAAAAGGTGAAAATATCAAAGTATCCATTCCTTCCGTGAGAACTGACATCTGGCATCCTGTAGATATTGCAGATGATGTTGCACGCGCATATGGATATAATAACATTACACCGAAGGTTCCAAATCTTTCTACGGTTGGAGGAATGTTACCATTAAATAAATTAAAAGAAGACCTCGCAAACTTCCTTATTGGATTTGGATTAATAGAATTAAATTCATGGGCGTTGACAAATCATATAGATCAATATGAAAAAATGAATCTTGTTGATGAGCCACATATAAAACTTGGTAAAGATACACAGGATTCTGAATTAAACCAAATACGATCATGGATGATTCCTGAAGCAATCAAAACTTTAGTTGCAAATAGAAGTAGTGGATATCCACAGAATGTATTTGAACTTGGCATTTGCGTGCTACCAGACAATACGAAAGATGTGAAAGCCCGAAATGTAGAAAAATTAGTGTGTTTATTATGTGAAGAAAAAACTGATTTCACACAAATCAAACAAATCCTAGATGCTGTATGTAACTTTATAGGCATTGAATATGCTGTGAAGGAATCAAAACATAATTCATTCATTGAAGGAAGAATGGGTAATGTAATTGTTAACGGACTTAATATTGGATTAATTGGTGAGATTCATCCGCAAGTATTGGATAACTGGGATTTAAAAATGCCCGTTACTGCATTAGAAATTGATTTATCAATCATTAATAAATTATAATCATAAAAATAAAATAAAAAAAAGAAAACTTATTCTTCTTGGTCTTCGGTTGCGTCAGATTCAGAAACTTCTTCTTTCTTAGCTTCCTTTTTTGCAGGTTTTGGCTTAGCTTCAGCTTTAAGTGTTTCTTTTTTAGCTACAAGTTTTGCTTTGATTACTTTTTGTTTTTTTGGTCGTTCTTTTGATTCTTTTTTCTTTGTGTCAAGAACTTCTACACCAATCTTTCCGAAAGCTGTTTTTACATCTGCATGTGATCCTGATTTTACATCAAGCATTTGAGCAAGTGGTTCAAGATGGTTAATGTTTACCTTTCTACGTCTTGTTGCACCATCGATAACTACATATTGTTTGTCAACTTGTTCAACTACAACGCATCTTTTACCTGCATCTCGTCCTGCGAGTTTCACACAGACTCTTCCTATTTCGTATAAACTCATTGTGCTTCACCCCTAACTTGATCTTTCAATAATTGTCGTGTACACTTTGAACAAAGTACACCACCATATGGTCGTTCTGGACGTCTTGCTGTTTTTGGCACTTTCGCCATCACTGCTGGACGATCTCTTGGTACACCTGAAAGTGGTTTTTTACAAGTACCACAAATTGTTTTACTTGGTTTACTTTCACGATAATGAACTACATTTCTACTTCCTGGAGTTTTAACGAAAACTTTTCTAAATCTCCCTGATTTTTCTCTTCCTGCTGGCATTTTTTTTAGTCTCCTTACAAACAAATTAGAATTAAGCGTTAGCTTGATTCACGTTGCCGTAAAATCTATCCTATTAGGACAATTTAAGTATAATTTAGGAGGCGATTATATAAATGTTTTGGAAAAAAAAGGCTAATTTGGAACCTACAAGGAAGGCGAGGTATGAACCCATTCGCAAACAATCAAAAACCCAACCACAGCAAGCTGTGGGGTATGTTTAGATTAATATTGGGTATTTGGTGTTTGCTCTTAATTAGTCGCTGCAAGCAGCGGGGTATGAACCCATTCGCAAACAATCAATAAACCTTAAGCAATTTCCGTAATCCAATACTAAATACGATTGAAAAAATAATGTATAAACCTAACCATCCTGGTTTCCAGCCTAATAAGGTATATTTACCAAGAGGTTTAAGAGGTTTATAATTAATAGTAATACTTTTGATATCTGAATGGTCATAAGTTTCAACAGCAGGAGCATATGTGAAATCTGTTGTAATAATAACCTTCTTCGTTTGTTCAATGTCATTAGTTTTTATTTTGAGATCATGTTCACCTTTTACACTTTTCAATTGCCAAGTGATACCTGAATTAATATCTTGTTCAGCAGATCCAATAATCTCTGTGCCTGCGGGTGGAATCAACATTGCCTTTCCTCCTACCCCTTTTTCAAATTGGGCTGTCACAGAATAAGTTTCACCCGGAAAAATTGGTTCAGCACCTAGATGTGCATTCATCCATCCAAAAATAAGAATGATGGGCAAAAAGGTAATTAAGGTTGCCTTCATAGAATGTTTCATGTAATCCATGTTTTTTGACATTGCTTCTTTCTGCAATTTCATGGCTTCTTTTGGCTGATCACGTAATGATTTGATACGTTTTTGATAATCCTTTTGTTCATCTTTGAGACGTTTCATCTCATTTTGATTTGTAAAATATTTGTACACAATTGTAATAATTAACGTAATTAATAAGGCTAAAATAACAACAGCAAAAAATGGACTTTTATTTAATAAAGGCTGAAAAATAGGACTAAATACTGGATCTAAAAAAGATGTTGCCATTTTATTTTTTATGAAGAAGTTTGTTTATAAACATTGTGGATTTATAGATGATGGGTACTTAAGCTGGCCCTTGCAATCTTTTTCTCAAAAGACCTGAAATTAGGATCCCGGCAGCATCATTAATATCCTT
>PCYG01000006.1 GCA_002763025.1 Candidatus Woesearchaeota archaeon CG10_big_fil_rev_8_21_14_0_10_32_24
ACCCACGCAAATAATCCTGGACACACATCATTTCCAAAATAGGTTTTAATTACGTTTGGTTCAAAATGTCCTTCCATGACTGCCTGAATCCCAAAATAATTTTCTCTTCCTTCATAATACAATCCACATGCTTTTGCAGTCATACTCAATGGACCATCTGCAGCGATGATAATATCGCCAGAAACTTTGATTTCCTCATCGTTATTCTTAATAACTAATGCATCGCCTTCTTTCCGAATAAAAGCATGATTTAAAAATATCTTTGCACCTTCTTTCTCAGCCAATTTTGCAAAATAACGATCAAACTTAGTTCTACAAACAACATAATCTTTTTGTTTAATCTGTAATTTATGATGTGGAGAAAATACTTCAATAGTATCGATAGTATTAATTAAAAAATCGTCCATTGGAAAACCAAATTTATCAAATGAAGAAGTGAGAATACCTGTACATTGTATAGGTGCACCAATAGAAGCATGATTTTCGTAAATCTCAACGGCATGCCCTTCTTTCGCAAAAAGGTAACCAGTAAAACAACCCACTGGGCCACCACCAATAATTATTATTTTCATTTATGAGAGTCCAATCTTGCAGATTATAAAAGATTTATTAAAAAAAAGAAACCCAAATCAAAGAAAAAAAAAAGAAAAAAAAGATTTGGAAGAAGAATAACTATACTTAATAGTATGTTTGTTCTTCGTCTTCGTCGTCTTTACGTAAACGGCTGAAACCGATGATTAAACCAATCAATACTAGTAATACAACTAATACGATTAATGCTAATTCTAATCCATTTCTTAAACTTACGCCGTTTTCACCAGCAACTACGTTTGCATTTAGGCTTACAGTTTCTAAAACTTCATCGCCTGCTTTAACAGCTACAGATACTACGTGATTACCAGCAGCAGCGTCACCAGAGACAGCTACATTAACGTAAACAACTTTGTTTTTACCAGGTTCTAATACTACTAAGTTGTCACTGAATGAAGCAATTGCCCAGTCACCAGTTACAGCTTCTAAAGTATACGCTTTTGAAGATGTACCAGCATTGGTTAATGCTACACCGTATGTTGCTGTTTTACCAGTTGCAACAGTTTGTGTTGAAGGACCAACAGCTAATACTAACTTATCAGATCCTGCAAACTTACTGTCTGCTACTACATGTAAAGTTCCTGTTTTTGTAACAGTTTCTCTTAAATCATCATACATTACAGTTACTTTGATTTCGTAATCACCTTCTGCTGCAGTTGCAGGGATAGGTAAAAACATTTCTTCAACGTCTTCGTAATCTACATTATTATTGTCGGTTTTTACAACGTCAACATATTTACTTGCGGTAACTCCTAAAGCAGGAATACTTACAGTAACTTTAACGTCTTTCTGATCTTTGTCACCGTAGTTCTCTAAAAGAACAGTAGGTTGTACAGATCGTCCAGCTTTAACACTAGATCCAGGGAATAATGTTACTTCCTTAATATCAATAGCATTACGTGTAGGTTCAACATTTAATTTTACAACTCTTCCAACAGGAGCAGATGCACTGTTATAAATGTTTAAGTGTAACCAATAAACTTGCTTATCTAAATTTTTAGGTAAGTTTATGTTTAACTTAACAGTTTTTTGTGTATTTGCAGCCATATCAAACAAGTGTGTTGAATCGCTTAATTTTTCGTAATCAGAGTATTCATAACCCTTGATCATTGCTTCAACTTCAACGTTTTGAACTGCTTCTTTTGTGAAAAGAGTTACTTCGACTTCCATCGTTTCTCCTTCTTCAACAGTTACGGAAGGTACATTAACTACACCATTCCCGTTAAAATCTACTACGTCTTCACCAATCTTATTTCCATTTACATCTAACACATTTATAGCTGTGTTTCCAAAGCTTACACTAGTACCATCTACGTCTACTTTCCATGCGAAGTTGGACTCATCCAAAGCTACTACGCTTGAAACCATAAGTAAACTGATGACAAATAATGCCAATACACTTACAATTTTTTTCATTTTATTCTTCCTCCAAATCTTAATTTTCAATTTTGGAATATGTTTTCTCATCAAAACGAAGATTGTTTTTTAAACCTTTCGTTGTTTTGAGTATGTTTGAGTAACTACACTAATTAACTATTCTAAAATAATTATTGTATTGTTACCATTCTGTATACCACACTATTATGGTGGTCGTTGCTTACAGTCAACACAAGAGTATATTCCCCAGGTTGAGTATCATATGGTACATTAATGTAAATGGTCTTTGTTGCGGAATGACCTTTCTCAAGGTTAAACTCGCCTGAAGTTCCATACATATTTGTTCCATAAACGAATGCACGAATGTTTGTATCATCCCAGTCTTCGTTACCATTGTTTTTCACATCTACCCCAACCATTACATATTCTCCAGGTGAAACCACTTCTGGTAACACATGTACGGATGCAAGGTTAACATTTGAGTATGCTGCTTGAACAGTAATTGTAAAAGTTTGTTCGAAAGATGTTTTTCCATCATTGATTGCTAAAATCACTTTATATGAACCTTCTTCAGCAACCCATTCAACTAAACCGTCTTTTGATACTTTCATACCATTAGGGCCTTTCACAACATAATAGTTGATTGGATTATTACTCTCAGCTAAAATCTGGTAGGCATAATTCTCACCATCTGTTGCAGTTGTAATAGGAGAGGAGATGATTTTCAAAATATCTTTTTGAACTGGTTGGTCTTGATCACACAGGTCACCTTTTCCATCTCCATCTGTATCTTTCTGATCAGGGTTAAATGTTAAAGGGCAGTTATCTTGACCATCTGGAATTCCATCTTTATCGGAATCTAGGATTACAACACCAACACCAATTTTATATGATTGTGTTACTAATCCACCAAAAGCATCTGCTACTTGAATAGATACATCAACAGTTTTTCCTGAATCTTCTGCAGTTGGAGTCCAACTTACAACACCATTAACAAGTGTCATACCTTCAGGTCTCTGTGTTAAACTTACAGTTAATGCGTCATTATCAGCATCAGTTGCATGAATAGCATAAGTATATGTGATTCCAACAGTTGCAGAATATCCTGGATGTGATACAATTGCTGGATTTCTATTTACATCTGACACAGTAATTGTAACTACTTGTGGTGCAGAATATGTTTTGCCATCATAAGCCCAAAATTTAATTTTGATATCCTTTGATGTTGCAGGATGTTGCACAAAATCATATCCTGGATTAAAAGTAAATTTTCCTGAAGTCTTATCAAATGATACTTCTTTAGGTAAACTTGTATCTTTGAAGATGTTATTTAACATACATTTAGCATCATACCATTTACATTGTTTTGAAACAACAACAGATTCAGCAACATAACTAGATCCACCAGATACTGTAAATGTTGTTGAATCGCCTTCATTAATAACATGATTTTTAACACCAACGTCTAATTTAGGAGGTTGATTTTGGTCAACAACAATAATTTGAACTGTTGCTTTTCCAACGCCACCTTTACCATCATTTCCTTCAAAAACAACGTTATAGGTTCCTTGTTCTTGAAAATTTGGTTGCCATGAAAATACATACAAAGCTCCCCATTTTTGTAAAGAAGATCCTTGTGGTAAATTGTTACTTGTTACAGTTACAACATCACCATCAGCATCGGTGGGTACAATTACAAAATTAAAGTATACGTTTTCATTTGATGTTTTTTCATATAACTTAAATGGTTGTGCTTGTACTAATTTTAAATCTGGCATGTTAAGTTCCGGATTATGATTGTTGTTGGCACTCTTTTTAGGTAAAACAATTAATTCTAAAAAGTCTGTATCAACAGAACTGCTATCAGTTAATTTTACAGTAACAAGGTAATTACCTTCTTTGTCACCATAATTATTTGAAACAACAGTAACCTCTTCATATGCTAAATTGCTTGCATCAACATTCTTATTAATAACAGTACCAACAATTTTACCTGTTGCTTTATCATTAATTTGTACGGTTAAAAGTACGTTTTTATCTGATAATGATGTAAAGTAACCAGTTGCAAATGTTGCAGATTGACCGTTCACAATTGTGTTGGATTGTGTGCCATCAGTCCATGCAAAAAGATTTTTACCTTGTGCACTTTTTGTCCAATCTATTTGTGCAACAGCTGCACTAGAGATAAGCATTAACGCAAGTACAAATACGAATAGATGTTTGTATAGTTTCATTTTAATTTAATCCTCTTATTTATTCCTACAGTAACCAAGACTTAATCCAATTACACGATCACCTTCTAATGAATACATTACACTCGGGGTAACACATACGCCACCACCACCATTATTTCCAGTTTTAATCATTAATGGAACTGCTAATCTTAAGTAAGGACTGGTTGATTCATCAACGCCACCTTGAGTTTGGAAAGATTCTGCGCCTTGCATAACAACACCATCAATTGATTTTGATGCTAAGATTGTTTCATTCCATGTAGTTTTTTTATTTAAACCACCTGCTGTTAATCCTAAACCAAGACCAACATTTTTCCCATCATACAATAAAGTGTTATTTTGTAATGTTAAACCTAAACCTTTTGCAGATAATGCAGCATCAGAATTGTGAGTTTCTGTTAATGTTAATTTTCCGGCTAAAGGTCCTTCACTTGCTGTTTTTACATTTGTGCCATGATTTACTAAAGAATCCGCATCAAATGAAACGTAATGTACACCTAATGCCCACCTTCTTCCAGTTGGATGATAAAGTACAGTTGCGTCAATTCCAAGTCCGTCTGAAACTCCTCTATGATTTTCATTTAAATTAGTAAGAACAACGCCCATACCAACTTCAGGTAAACCTGCTAAAATTGGAACATAATTAGTTACTGTTTTTGTAACAGTTACAGGTGTTACACCACGAGGCTTATACACCGGGGTTACACTATCAGGTAATCCAACAGGTGTAACATCACTAGGTAATCCTACCGGCGTAACTTGTTGTGGTAAACCAACCACATCATCTAAACTTGTATTAGATGGGACAGTTATAATTCTTCGTGTTGTAAGATCATATCTTGTTTTTCCCTCTTTAACATCTTGCACACGTACAGTGGTATGTGGTTTGTCAGCTGATGCACTAGGTGCGTATCCTGCAGTTGCTAATCCTATTGCTAATGCAAAAGGTGCTAATATTTGTTTAATATAATTGATACTCATTTTATTGTCCTCCTTGATCCTTACCATGTAGAAGATCTAAATTTTGTTGTAAATCATCGTAAGTTAAAGCTTTAGTTCCTGCAATTGTAGGGAAAGAGTATAATAATTCAGGTGTATCAGTATTACAAAAATTTGGAATAGCTTCACTTCTGTTTAAGATTCCATCTTGAAGGTATTCTTCGGATGCTCTTACCATTTTCCGGTCAGAACGTTCCCATCTCTTTCCTTTACCGTCTATACCAATTTGTAAAGCGTCATCAAGATTAAGAACAATTGTTCCACTACCTTGCATAGCACTAACTACATCAGTTCTATAGACATTCCAGAATTGTTTTAATTTGGGATATTCTGAAACACAACGATCATTATGATTCATGACATTTCCTAAAAGATAAATTTTTCTACCTGAATCTGCAAAATAACTTTCAGCTTGTGGAACTTCTTTTCCATCAATGACAACATAATCCATTTTACCATCTGTTCTTGCTTTAACTTCTTCAGGAGTAGGTCCATTGTATTCCATGTTTACTTCTGTTCTTGCTTGAGGTAGAACGGGAGACATACATCCGGCTAAAGCTGTTGAAAGGTACACTGCACCTGTAGCAATTGCTACTTTCACACCACTTAATTTTGATTCTAATGAATTTATTGTCATATTTTTTACCTCATTAATTTAAAATGGTAACCATCCTGATTGTTTTCCAGATGATTCTTTGATTATTTCCCCACGAGGAGATTTTCGTGCATGGGGTTTTGCACATCGTTGTGTTTTCTTTTCACAATTTGTTTTCAATGTTTCATGTTGCCGATTTAATATAGTATAATCAGAATTGCAAGAACCTAATTCATCATTACATGTACCTAATTTAGATTCTAAATTTTCCTTAGCTACTTTAGCAGTATCTAATTCACCACTTAATCTATCTGCGTTTCTTTCAGAATATTCTAAACCAGCTTTTGCTGCATCAAGTTCATTATGTGCAGAATCGTATAATCCTTGATTATTAGTAGCAATTGCCCGTTGGTTAGCTACTTCATGATTTGCACGATTGTACATAAATCCACCAACTATAGCTGCTACTGCTAAAGCTACAACACCCACACGTAAGGGAGTACCATATTTATCCCAATTCCATGAGGCAGTGTTTTTTTCAGCAAATAATTGATTAAAGTATTTTTCACCAACTGCATCTCGTCCAAAGTAACTCAAAACTTTTTCTTTTGCTTCTTTAACTTCGGTTTCTAATGTGGTTACTTTTTCTAAAAAAGGAGTGGTATTATCATTATGAGCTTTTGTAATTTCAGGAGTTCTTTCTTCTGGTGTTAAGTCATCATAATCTCTTGTTGCATTAGATAAATCTAATTCTGCATTTCTCAAAGACTTTACTTTTGTAAGATAATCACCTTGTATTAAACCTTCATCAATCCATCTATGAACACGTTCTGAATCTAATTGTAAAAAGACTTCTGTAGCTAAAGGGGTATACGTTGCTTGAACAAAATCAGGATCAATTGTTGCTAAGCCTTCTAAAGTTGTACAATATTGTTCTTCTGGGTTTCCTTTATAATTTAATGCAATATGATGAGAGAAGAATTTTGCAACATCTGAAATATTACTTAAATCTAATTTTTCAGACCCATAAACTGTTTGCATGTTTTGTGCATGCACTAAAATATAAGTTTCAATAGTTTCTGGTGTTCTTGCAGGAGTAGAAAAGCGTTCACGAAGATTACCAATTTGTGTACGAAGTTGATGATATTTCACAGAAATATAACTTTCTGGTTTTTGTTTTCCTTGTGAATCTACTGGAATTACTACAGTTTCACCTGCATTACCATTGCCAGCACCACCATTAATTTTATTATCATTAGTCATAATTATAACCCCCGAATTAAACGAATACTACTGTTAAGTAGGCATCTATTTATAAACTTTTTGGAACATTTGTTAGGATATAGTAGTTACAAGATATAACTACACCAATTTAAACCTAAATCAAAAATCCCAATCGCAGCAGAGCTACGGGGTATTAAATTAGTTGGGATTTTTAGTCCTTACTGGGTTTTATTGATAATCACAGCAAGCTGTGGGGTATGTTTAGATTAATATTGGGTTTTTGGTGTTTGCTCTTAATTAGTCGCTGTAAGCAGCGGGGTATGAACCCATTCGCAAACAATCAAGAAATTTATACTAAAATTCCTTAATTACCGAATAGAATTTCATATATAGTTCGCTTAAACGATGTTAATATTGTTCGCTTTTGATGGAAACTCACTATATTATAAAAATTGTGAAAGAATACCCAAT
>PCYG01000033.1:0-3831 GCA_002763025.1 Candidatus Woesearchaeota archaeon CG10_big_fil_rev_8_21_14_0_10_32_24
CGGATTTAATTTACTTGCTCTATATGCAGGTGCAATCCCTGAAATCACACCTATCAAAAATGAAAATAAAAGAGTTCCAAAGATTAATGCATAATTAAACTCAATGGATAAAAATGCAGGACCTACGGCTATTACAAAAGCCCATTCTACTATTTTTGCAAAGCCGAATCCTATAGTGACACCAATCAGTCCACCACCCAACCCATAAAATCCCGCCTCAACTAAAAATAAGTACATAATATGTTTATTTTCTGCACCTAAAGATTTCATCACTCCAATTTCTTTTGTACGTTGTAATACAGTTGTGTACATGGTATTCATGATACCTACACCACCCACCAATAAAGAAATACCTGCAATCCCCACAAGTACAGCCTGAACAATATCTAAAATAACATTGAATGTTTCTGCAAATTGGTCAGGGGTTGCAACTGCAAAATCTTCATCACCCTCTTTTTGGTTCCGATATTTTCGTAATTCTTTCTCAATATTTTCACCAACAACTAAAGCGTCTTCCCCAGCTCCGGATTGTGCAATAATAATTCCCAATTCATCGCCTGAATGAAATACATCTTGATATGCATCCAAAGGCATTAAGATAGATTGATCGTCAGGAGGAGAACCTATTTTTTGTAAGAAACCCACAATTTTAAACTCCTGTCCTTGAATTAAAAGTTTACTTCCTAATTCAATATCAGCATCAAATAATGTTGGTTGCGTATACGCATATCCTACAACAACTTTAAATTTATCACCTTTCTCCAAAAATCTTCCTTTCAAAAGATGATAACTTTGGGCTTCACCAACTAAAGCTCGTTCATCAGGATCCGTTGGAAGTCCTGAAACAATAAAATATCTTACAAGATTATTAAATTCAATTCTCCCCGTGGAATAAATCATACCTGCAACATTTTTGACACCACTTGTCCTCGCAACAACATCCTTATCTTTCTCCGTAATTTTGATGGCATCAATACTTAACCCCGCACTCAGAACATTTCCTTTTGCAGTAATAAACAATTTATCATTTCCTAAAGCGTCAAACTGGGATTGAATTGCATTTTGTAATCCTTGACCTAATGTAATCAATGAAACAATAGCGGCAATACCAATGATTACACCTATTAAGGTTAACCATGCACGTAATTTCCGCCGTTTAATTTCCGTCCAAGGGATATAGAGATAATCTTTAAACATATGAAATGTCTCCGTCAACAATCATTGTCGTAATGCCTCTACTGGTTTTAGATTTGCTGCTTGTTTCGCTGGAAAAACACCAGAACCTGCGCCTATAATAAACGCAAAGAGTAATGCTCCTAAAATTAAATAAGGACTTACAGATGCTTGTATTAATGCACTTTCAAATATTTTAAATGTGACATATTCAACAAATTTACTAATACCAATCCCTAGAGTCACACCAATCAAACCCCCAAATAGTCCAAGAATCCCAGACTCAATTAAAAATAAAAATTGAATTTTTTTATTTTCTGCACCCAACGCTTTCATGATACCAATTTCTTTTGTTCTTTCTAATACAGAAGTATACATAGTATTCATGATACCAATCCCACCAACCAATAAAGAAATACCTGCAATACCTACAAGAACTCCTTGAATCACAAACAAAATATTATTTAGAGTTCCAATTAATTGTTGGGGTGTTTCCACAACAAAATTTTCTTTTCCTTCTTCAACATTTCGTGATTTACGTAATTCTTTTTCAATATCTGCGGCTACAAGAAAAAGATCTTCACCAGATTTCACTTTTACAGGAATAAGATCAAATTCATCTTTTATGTTTAAAATATTTCTTAATGAC
The DNA here is from genome assembly GCA_002763025.1 of Candidatus Woesearchaeota archaeon CG10_big_fil_rev_8_21_14_0_10_32_24. GTDB lineage: Archaea > Nanobdellota > Nanobdellia > Woesearchaeales > GW2011-AR9 > 1-14-0-10-32-24. The sequence continues at coordinate 1,823 of PCYG01000033.1, forward strand.
CCTTCTGGAAGAATTAAAGTGGAATCCTGTTGAGGATTTCCTGATTTTTTTAAAATCCCTGCAACTTTGAAGACTTTATCTTGAATTGTAATCCTATCCCTTAATTCCAACGGACGATCAAAAAAATCTGTTGCAAGATTGTTTCCAACAACAATTTCTAATGCATCATCCCGTTCAAAAAATCGTCCTTCTTTAAGTTTGTAATTATTTGCTTCTATGGCTAATGCTTTTTCTTCGGTTCCTTTTGGCATTGACACCGCATATGAAAATTTAGTTTCTCCCTTAAATTCTAATTTTACTGTTCTAATCAACCGCCCTATTGCAAGATCTACACCTTTTGTCTTACTAATCGCTCTTTCATCTTGTTCCGTCAGAGGTTCAGGAACACCAGTTCCTGGAGGACCAAAACCACCCCCTGCGGCTTGCACAATTAATTTATCCGTACCCAATTGCACAAATTGTTGAGCTACTGCATTTTGAAGACCTTGACTTAAAGAAATTAACGCAACTACTGCCGCAATCCCAATAAAAATACCAATCATTGTTAACCAAGAACGAAGTTTACGTTGCTTAACATTTCTATATCCTAAACGGAAATAATCCTTAATCATACGTAGACCTCTCCAAGTTAAAGATGCAAAAAAGATCATCTTTTTTAATCATCTGCCTATTTCTTCTTTTTCAAACCAAATGTGAAACCAAAGATTTTAAGAGGTAGATTTTTCTTTTTATAATTACGATAGTAATAGTAATACAAACCACCAAGAACAATCAGAATGATGATGAACGTACTGGTATTACTCTTTGCAATGATTCCAAATTTCTTTAATTCTGAAGTAGAATACAAATCAAATGTCAAATCAAATTGTTGTTGAAGGGGTTTATTATTTGAATCAACATATTTTAACATAACAGGGATATGTAAAGTATCCCTATTTTTATTAATATAAACGTCAAGTTCTTCACTTTGAGTATCATCAGAATCTATATCACCAATATAAAAGTAATTTGTAGGTGATACCAAAGTATAATCTTCTGAATCTTCTAAAACTAATTCTACAAATTTAACATTTGCACTACCAGCGTTTGCAATACTAATTGTAATTTTTCCAGCTTCACCAGATTGGAATACTGTACTTTTTTTGATGAAAGGACGAACTTTAGGTACTCCGCCAACAGAAACTGCTAAGAAATCGTCTAAAGAATAACTATTTCCTTTTTCATCATTATATGTGATTGTAACTGGAACTTTATATAATCCAGGCGTTGCATCTGGCTTTGCAATAATCCGAAATGTTAAAGCATCTTGGAAATCTGTATTTAAGTTTGAAATTCTTCGTTCAGAAGAACTTTGAAAAGGTGCTAATGGTAAATCTGTATCATCAAAGTCTAATTTAAATTTGATATCTTTTAATAAGGAATCCGCAGCATTTTTTACCACAATCGTTACTTTTGCTTCTTCACCGGGTGCGATTTGTTCCGGTTCAGATTTAATAGAAACAATATCTAAAATCGCATCTTGAGTCTGCACATCAATTAAAAATTGATTATCCACAAAGGTAACTGAATTTGTTCCTAAGTTAACTTCTAATTCTAATTCAACATCTCCTTCAACAGCTTCCTCATCAACCTTCAATGTAAATGTAACATATTCTGCATCTGCACCAGTTGAACTTGCACGTAATTTACCTATATTTTTAGAAGCCTGTTCCCCATACAATTTAAAAGGATATTTTGGATGTAATGTGATGATTGCATCTTTTGTAGTTTCTGCGCCACCATTTTCAATTTTAAATTTCACATCAACAAGACTACCCGGTTCAACAGGATCGGGAGTCTGTGAAACTAAAGTGACAGTAAGATCTGACACATCTGCATAAGCACATGGAATTAATGAAAGTAAAAATATAGAAAGTACTAATAATAAGACTATTTTTCTCGTAACCATTCTTTACATAATGGAGAACTAGATAATTTATAAATGTTCTGATGAGGATAAGCTTATGGAT
>PCYG01000033.1:3908-12401 GCA_002763025.1 Candidatus Woesearchaeota archaeon CG10_big_fil_rev_8_21_14_0_10_32_24
GCGCCATGTCGAAGCTTGCTGATAAGCAAGTCACGAGCGTTAGCGACGATGAGTTTGTTCGTTGCCGTTCATCAGTAGTGCCGCTTAGTTTTAGTTAGTTGTTTAGAAAAAGGGGAGAGAAAGTAGTTAAGTTTATAATGTTTAAATATATTCTAATTTTATCACAATGTGGGGTTTTAATTATGACAAAAGAAAAAAAATCATGGTATAAGCGATGGTGGGCTATCGTTCTTTATGTATTTATAGGATTAATATTTCTTGGAAGTTTAGTTCCAGATGATAATTCTCCTGCTGAAAAAAGTTCGGGAGCAGATACGGAACCAACTACAAATACAGAAAGTGCTACTGAAAAGAATGTAGTAAGCACAAAAGAACCAGTTAAAAAAAAAGAGTTTAAAGTAGGTGATGAGTTTATAGTTGGTGGTTTTAAATGGAAGATTAATGGGTTTGAGAAGAAATCAGAAATTGGTAAATACATTATGGATACATTTATGGGAGAAAAAGCAGATGGAGAATTTCTGATTGTAAGTGTAGAAGTAGAAAATGTAGGAAAATCAGCAGAATATTTAATGGATTCTTTTGTAAAATTAGTTGATGATCAAGATAGAGAATTTAGTCCTAGTACTATGGCTGCAATTTATCTTAAACCACAAGGTTCCGCATTAATGTTTGAAACTATTAATCCAGGGATTGTAAAAAAAGGAAAAATTGTTTATGACGTTCCTGTTGGTTTAAAAGTTGTTAATGTAAGAATTTCAAGTAGTCTAGCGAGCAGTTCATTTTATACTGTGAAATTAATGACTTAAATCTTTTCTTTTTTCTTTTTAACTTTCTCCCCTCCTCATATTACTTTAATTAGTGTCAATAGTGGCACTAAAAGAAGAGTGTTCTCGTTAAAGGTTAGCAACTAAAGGCAACGAACAAATTGAACTTGACATGAGATAAATTGAATTTATCTCGTAAAAAGTGCCATGCTCTAATACAAAGATTAATTAGGGTTTCATATTAGCCATTGAAGAAGCAAAACTTAATAAAGGAATTTGCTTTTATTTCTTGAATGGAATTCAAAGTTCAACGCAAAGAGAACGAAAATATTCATAAATACCCCACTGAAGATCTTAAAGTTGCAGAAAAATTTGCCGATGATTTGAAAAAAGAACTTCAACAATTTCTGATAGGAGTCATAGCTTTTGGAAGCATGGCACGACGTGAAGCAAAGGAAACTAGCGATATTGATCTTATGGTAATTATGGATGATGTAACCTTTGTAGTTACAGAACCATTAATTGAAGGTTACAAGATTATTGTAGAAAATTTGATTAGAAAAACATCTATGAGATTGCATATAACCTCCATGACACTTACATCATTCTGGGAACACGTAAAAGTAGGGGACCCGATTATTGTAAATATATTAAGAGATGGCGTTGCAATTATTGATCAAGGTATGTTTGATCCACTTCAAAAATTATTAAAACAAGGGAGAATCAGACCTTCAGAAGAATCAGTCTGGCGATATTATGGAAGATCTCCGAAAACCTTGTTGAATTCTAGATGGCATGTTCTACAAGCAATGTTAGATCTCTATTGGGCGGTGATTGATGCAGCACATGCAGCCTTAATGCGTGCGAATCAAGTGCCACCTACACCCGAACATGTTGCAGATTTATTAGAGAAAGTCTATGTTAAACCAAAAAAATTAGAACAAAAATATGCAGATACCATGCGTAAATTCTATAGATTAAGTAAGGGAATTACACATAGAGAAATTAAATATGTTACAGGCCTTGAATTTGAAAAAAATTACAAAGAAGCTGATGAATTCGTCAAAAGAATGAAGAAATTGATTGAGCAAAATACACATTGAACGTCCTAGTTACTAGAAACATTTAAGAATCACTCCCTCTTTCTAATTCTTGATGAAAGAAACTGTAAGAAAGTTTGTTTTGAAAAATGCATTAGATTTCAAAGGAAGCGTCAATCCAAAAGCTATTTTAGGTTTAATTCTACGAAGTTCTCCTGAATTCAAAAAAGATTTCCAAAAATTAAACAAGGAAATAGAATCTTGTATTGCAGATATTAAAAATAAAAGTCTTAAGGATATTAAAAAAGAATTGGAAAATTTAGACCCAGAACTTTCAAAAGAAAAAAAAGTGGAAGTGCCTAAAGGTCCACTTAAACCATTACGAAATGCAGAAGATGGAAAAGTTGTTGTAAGAATTGCACCTTCACCTTCTGGAGCATTACATATTGGCCATGCATATGGGTCATCATTAAACGCATTATATGCAAAGATGTATAATGGAAAATTCATTCTAAGAATTGAAGATACAAATCCCGAAAACATTTATCCCGGTGCATATCAATTAATTGAACAAGATGCCAAATGGTTGACAGAAAATAATGTGTCTCAAGTAATCATACAATCAGAACGATTAGAAATATATTACAAACATGCAAAAACTTTAATTGACAAAGAAAAGGCATATGTATGTACCTGTGATGCTGACACCTGGCGTGAAATGAAAAATAATGGTGAAGCGTGTACATGTAGAATTCTTCCAAAAAAAGAACAACAGGAATGTTACCAAAAAATGTTTAAAGATTATGCTGAAGGCGAAGCAATTCTCCGATTAAAAACTGATGTTAAACATAAAAATCCAGCAATGAGAGATTTTGGATTAATGCGTATTAATGAACATATTCATCCACGTACAAAAACAGCAAGCAGAGTCTGGCCATTAATGGTATTCTCGGTTGCAGTAGACGATCACGAGTTAGGATTAACACATGTTCTTAATGGGAAAGATCAAGCAGATAATGCACGAAAAGAAATGTTAATCATGGAATGTTTTGGATGGGCACCCCCCGTGTATCAACATTGGGGCTTTATTAATTTTATTGGATTTAAATTAAGTTCCTCACAGACACGATTAGCAATTGAACAAAATGAATATACAGGATGGGATGATGTACGTTTACCTTTCCTTCCAGCCTTGCGGAAACGTGGATATCAAGTTGGTGCATTCCATAAATTTGCAAGTGAAATTGGCCTCTCATTAAATGATAAAACAGTAAGTATGGAAGAATTCTGGAAAATGATTAATGCATTCAATAAAGATATTATTGAACCTACATCAAACAGATATTTCTTTGTGGAAGATCCTGTGAAGATTACAATCAGAAATGCACCTGAAAAAGAGGTTAGAATAGATTTCCATCCAGAATTTAAAGAACGAGGTGCGAGAACACTTAAAGTTAAAGGGAAAGTTCTTATTGACAAAAGAGACCATAAAGATTTAGTTGAACGAAGACTCCACAGACTAATGGATTATTGTAATATTGAAATCAAAGATCAAGGTGAAACATTTTCATCTGAAGAATACGAAGATTATAAAAATGCAGAAAATAAAGGAAAAATTATCCATTGGTTGCCAGATTCTAAAGATTTAGTTGATGTAGAAATTGTCATGGAAGATAATACCATCATCAAAGGAAAAGGAGAATTTAATTTAACTAATTTAGAAGAAGGTGACATAGTACAATTTGAACGATTTGCCTTTGCACGATTGGATAAAATAGAAAAAAACAAGATGGTATTTTGGTACTTACATAAATAAAAAAATAAATAAATAAATTAAAAAATTTAAACTAAAAGAGGGATTAATAATGGGAAAAATTTCAAGAGACACACCGCTTGCGGAAATTACGTTACGAAGATATGAAAAACCGACAATGAATGATAGGGATTTAGTAAGAAGATTCTGTCTTTCTATCGGATTATTACAACCGGGAGATTCGCGAGATGTCGTTGTAGATGTTCTTCAAATATTATTAAAGGCAAAACAACGTCGTGAAGAATTACATTCTGAAGAAATCAAAAATTTAGTCATGAGTTACAGAAAAGAAAGTCAACTTCCAATGTTGGGGATTGCAAGTTCAAATATTAGAAGACAATTAAAACGTCTTAAAGACCTTCATTTAATTGAAACAAATGCAAACCTTTACAGAATCAGTGAATGGAATAATCTCGCTGAGATATTTGATGAAAAAATCCATAACTTTCTTCTTCAATCTGTAATCAGCAGAGTCAAAGATTATGTAGTAAAAATTGACGAAGAATTTTCAATCATAAAAGAAGAGGAAGAAGAAGAATCTTATTCCGGACAAAAAAATCTTTTTGAAACGCCTGTAAGAAAAGAATAAAACAATTATTTTTTATTAAATTTAAATCATTAATAATTAGAACAATATAATTTGAAAAATAAAAAGAACACAAAAAAATCAAAAACCCAACCACAGCAAACTGTGAGGTATGTTTAGGTTAATATTGGGTTTTTAGTGTTTGCTCTTAATTAGTCGCTGCAAGCAGCAACGGGGTATGAACCCATTCGCAAACAATCAAATAATATCTTCTTCAGCAATCACAATGAAATCGCCTGATGCAATTACTGCGGAGAAGGGTATTAAAATTTGACCATCTTTTGTTTTTTCTAATTCCATACGATCTGTATAAGATGTTGGATTACGTAATAAAATATGAATTAATTCCCCTGAACCAACTTCAAAAATCAAATCACCTACATGACCAAATTTTTTACCTGATTTTGAAACTATTGTTTTCCCTAGAAGTTCTTTTGAATATATTTTATCTTTATCGACCATTGTGTTCACCCTCTCAATGCACTAGTTTTAGGTTGGGATGGTAAGTATATAAAGTTTACGGTGTTCGTGCCTTTATAAGTAGGAGAATATATATAATAGTTTAGTAACTTTCAAACAGATGTGGATTAATACACTCAATCCTGTACTCCTTAGTTTAGGTCCATTAGAAATTAGATGGTATGGTATATCTTACGTTCTCGGATTCTTTTTGACGATCTGGTGGATGCAATACATGCGGAAGAAAAGAGAATTGAATTTATCAAAAGATGAGGTGTGGGATTTTGGATTCTGGATTTTAGTGGGTATAATAATTGGATCACGATTATTTGAAGTATTTTGGGAACCAGGATATTATTTTTCAAACCCCTTACGTTTCTTTTATATTTGGCAAGGGGGTATGAGTTTCCATGGCGGTTTCGTTGGAACTCTCGTTGCAGTTTATTTATATTCCAAAAAGAAAAAACTCAATATTGCAAAAGTCTTTGATATCCTTGCGGTACCCACAATTTTAGGATTAGGATTGGGAAGAATAGCAAATTTCATTAATGGCGAATTATGGGGGCGTCCTTTTAATGGCAGTTGGTGTGTTGTCTTCCCACAAAAAGATAATCTTTGCAGACACCCCAGTGTACTTTATGAAGCGGGAAAAAGATTCCTTATATTTGGATGGTTATTATTTCTTGCACTCAAAAATAAATTTAAACCTGGATTCATTGCGTTAAATTTTGTATTATGGGAAGGATTAGGACGATTCATTGTAGATTTTTATAGGGATGAAAATGTGTTTTATTTTGGAAATTTGTTTACAATGGGTCAAATCTTAAGCTCTTTCATGGTAATTATTGCAACATTCCTGTTATTCAAGAACTACAGCAAAGAATGGAAAAAGATTTTTTAAAAAGTATTATTTATTCAAATGAAAATTTTGATCAATAATCTCCTTTCTAAATGAAGATTCAGAAATAATTGTAATTAATTTAGGATTATATATCCACTAAGAATTTTTCTCCTTTTTGTAGCCATCCCATTCATTATAACCTCCTTATTTTCTTGCTGAAGTTACACATCCTTCTACTACAAATTGTTCCCCTCCAAAAACATTAACATAACCTCGTTTTAGAAATTAGAAGCTACCATACACAATTGTGCTTGTCATAGCAATCACAGCGAGATTACCCACAATTATTTCTAAAAGCGATGTAGAGTTTTTTGGATTCATTTTTCTATTTTAATAAAGATTCAATTTATTAGTCTTTACTCTTATTAATTAAATACTCAATTTCTGTACCCCATTCACCCATTTTTTTCCGTTCTTTTAGTTTATAATTTATAATATAATCACAATCAAATACTGATTTTTGAATAATTATTGTTTCAAATTGATCATCTTTCTTTAATTCTGAAATCTCTTTTTTTGAAAAAAATGGGTGATAATCTAAACAAGTCGAATATTTATTTATAAATATTCTAGGATAAGGTAATTTCTCATAACCTGAATCCAAATCTCCAACATAACGTTCTTCAACAGTAGTTACTTTTGCATCATTAATTGTTTCACGATAAGCGATATTATAACCACTTTTGCCCAATCCAAATGCACAAATAGCTGCAAAGGCTCCCCACATTAATTTTTCGTTTGATATCATTTTATTTCCAGTTCAATTTCAATCATTTTTGTATCATAAATAATTGTAGGACCCATATAAACTGATTCATTTTTGAACCTCATTCTTTAATTCTTTTGCAACTTTTTCTGTACGAAATAATAATGTATTTTGTTTTCCATCATGAGATTGATATAACAACCCATAGGGAAAAGTACTTTCTCCTTTCCGATTAATGAATTGTACCTTTTGCAAATCTTGAGGAGAAAAACGCCATCTTTCAAGATATACTTCCTCTAAACAATATTTTCTTCCGCAATCTGCCTGCTCTGTTTTTTTACAATATGAATCATCACAGATAACAGCATTTCCTTCAAATCTTACACGACGACATTCCTGATTTAAAATAATTTCATATTTTTGAGGACTTATTTCATTTTTATTTGCACCATAAACACTACTTCCATAAAGTAATCCGGCCACTAAAATTATTGATTCAATTGTTTTTTTCATTTTTTTTTACCCCATAAGATTTTTTAAGTGTTTGAGAACTGGAATACACTTCAATTATATCCCTCACTTTTCCTTCAGAAACTCTTAATAATACCGATTTATCATGTTCAAATTCAGAGATTAACCGATGATAAAAATCATTAAATTGGTCATCCATCTTTCGATCAATTTCTAAACTTATTTGATCATCTTTTGAATTAAATTCTAATGTTCTTTTGGTATGAGTTATATTTTTCCAACCAAACCCTGAACCAGGAACATAATCATCAATTTCTAAGTCATTATAATTATTAAAATCCGTCTCTTTTATTGAAATTGAAGAAAGATAGACTAAACAATCTTGGTTCAAATGCGTAATTTCTTCGAATGTTTTAAGGGGATAGATAGGTTGTCCTAATTTTTTTGCAATTGGTGTAGGCTCAGAGATAAATACCACATTTAACCAATAAAATTCAACATCATTTTTGGAAGATTTATTTTTGGGTTCACCAATAAATTGTTTATAATCTTTAAGTAATGTTAAATGGTCACTTAATGAGTTACAACTAAGTACCACCCCACTTCCCATCATTAATAGACCATAATAACCTAAAGTTTGCCACACCCAACTTTTTTGATTATAACCATTATAACCTAAACAAATACTTCCAATCATTCCTGCACTTGCGAAGATTGCTATCTTCAAATCGTTTTTAATCTCTTGTTTCAATACCCCCATCTGATTGATAGGCTGATCTAGAGATAAGTTTACTAACTCTTTTTCTGCATCCGTTCCGTCTTCCAAAATCTGTTCTAATGTTACCATTTTCTTGGGGAATGATTTCTTCAATATAATCGTCTAGTCAGGATAACTTTTTTCTTCACAAACACATTGACTTGAATTATACTTGTTAGTGTCACAATATTGATCACTATTACATCCTAATTTTTGACAACAAGTAGGTGTATAACATTCACTAACGCAATAATCATCCGAAGAACCAGTTGGTTTGGTATATTTACATTTGTCAGAACTGCTACAGGCATCGAAAAAATAAGGTGTGCCATCCCTACTAAAACCCTCTTGTTTATAACAAGAATCTTTAGACCTATCTGAAATTGAACAAGATTCAGTATCACCTTCAGAGTTACATCCTAACAGTGCAACTAATGATGCACCAACCATTATTCTTGAAATATATTCTTTCATTTTTTTCCTTCATTTCTAAGTTTTATTTTTTTACCATTTCCTGTAAGAAACAACCCATCACTTTCCATTGTTGTAATGTAAATTTAGAACGACAATTCGAATAATATGACATTAGATTATGGATATCAGGATGGCAAATTTCTTGACTTGAATTCAACTTACAAGTAGTCATATTGTAACTAATTGGATAATAATCTGGTGGCGTATCGCAAATAAAATCGCCGGTCTTATGGCAATCTGTTGAAGAAGGGGGGGGTACATTAATAGAATCAGAACAGATATCAGACCCACATAAATTTTCTTCAAAAGTATGATATAATCCTAACTGGTGCCCTATTTCATGTATCACGGTAACTTCCGGTTCTTGACTATCTCCAGTTAACACAATACCATCAAATATACCATGAGATCTTGCTACGCCAGCATATTTTCCTTGACCTGTTTTAGAGTCGTAATTCAAAGAATGAACATAAATTATTGGATAATAACCAGGATATTTATTTAGTTGAATTAATTTGTCAA
>PCYG01000080.1 GCA_002763025.1 Candidatus Woesearchaeota archaeon CG10_big_fil_rev_8_21_14_0_10_32_24
TCCCCCACCCGCAAAGAAATGTTAGAGTCGATAAACGTTCATAAATTGGTACTTTCTCTGCTTCAGAACACTAAAGTATTACGTATTTTCGGTATCTTTATATACCTTTAATATTTCTCAAATAGCATGTTTACGCACAATAGAAAAGCACAAGCAGCAGGTGCTGCAGTTCTTCTTGCTATCATAGCTGGCCTATTGGTGATGTTTATCTTATTTATTCCACCAGCAGATCGTGCGGAATTACTTGGAGAGGGAGGTTCCACAACAGGTACTTCCTCTGGATCAACATCTGGTTCAACTTTGGGCACTTCAGCAGTTCCTGAAAAAACACTTTTGATTTCAAATCCAGGGAAATTAGATTACATCGCACAAAAAGAAATTGAACATCCACTTCCTATTACAAGCGTATTTACAAAAACAGAACCTAAATTAATTGGCGAAAAACCAACCGCATATGCAAAAAATGGTGCATTTACAGAAGAAACTTCTGACCTCACATTTTTTGTACCTGATTTAAAAAATACAAATAATCTTCTTCTTCACTTTAATATAAAAGCAGTAGAAGGGCGAATTCTTGTAAGTTTAAACGATGAATTAATTTATGAGAAAGATGGAAAAGTTGGAAACTTAGAACCAATTGTGTTGCCAAAAGCATTGATTAAACAAAGTAACAAATTATCTATTGGTGTATCTTCACCAGGTGCAGTATTCTGGAAAACAAATGAATTATCTATGGAAAGTGTAAAAATTTTAGCTGATGTTACAAATATTGAAGCACAAACAGCAAAAAACATTTTCTTAATTTCAAATGCAGAAAAACAAAATATGAAATCTGTTGTACTACGTTTCCAACCGCATTGTAATTTTGATACAGTTGGAAAATTACAGGTTACAATTAATGCAAAAGAAATCTATCATGGTATCCCCGATTGTGATTTACCTATGGTTCCAATTGAATTTGGGCCTGACGTTTTGAATGTAGGTGAAAACCAAGTTGTTCTTTCTACAGAAAAAGGAACCTACGAATTATCAAACTTCTTTATTCGTTCAGAATTATTAGACATAGAGTATCCTACTTATTATTTTGAAATTTCCGAAGAACAATACACTGCTGTTACTAAAGGAAATAGAAGAATTCGTTTAAGCATGGATTTTGTTGATGTTACTGCAACAAAACGTGGAAACATAATTTATAATGGTCACTTACGAAACTTTGATACAAAAGAAGTTTCATATGCGATTGATGTTTCTGATGATATTGTTCGTGGAAATAACGCATTGAAAATTAGTCCTAAAATGATGCTTGAAATTCGTGAATTAAAAGTTGAATTATTGAAATGATTATTTTTGAGAAATAGGTAATACTTTAGTGTTCTGAAGCAGAGAAAGCACCAATTTATGAACGTTTATCGACTCTAACATTTCTTTGCGGGTGGGGAAGCCCCTTACGGGGTGCCCGCAGTGCAATCCCATCAGCAGAAAAGTGAGTCGGTGCTATCTCTGCTTCATTTTGCTAAAGTATTACAGAAATAGGTAACATTTTTATACCTTAAACATTTAATCTACATTGAGGTATATAGATGGCTAAACCAGGAATTGGAGAACTTGCAGGTGCATTCGCAGCGAAAGCAGGTTCCGCAGGTTCAAAAGCAGTATCAGGTGCATCTAGTTTGGGAGGTGTAGCATCTTCAGCAGGTGGTGCAGTGAAAGGAGCTGTGTGGGGCGCAGGTGCAGCAGCAGGAAGTCAAGTTGTAAATGCAATTGCAGATCCTGGATTTATTTTATTTATCGCAGGTTTGGTTACATTTTTCTTTCGTGGATTTATTGATAACATCACATTAACAATTTTATTAGGAACAATTTTTATGTTTTATTCTTCCATTTTTATCTTTAAAGCAAGAGGGGTTGTATTAACCACTTTATTTTGGGTGTGGTATATTTTTTATGGTTCTACTTTGAATCCGGACATCTTGCTTTACGCAATGGCACCAGCATTATTTATTGGGATGGCTGTACATGGATTATATAGTAAACTTTCAAAGAAAGGAAGTTTTGCGGGTGGTTCTTCAGGAGAATTAATTGGTCTAATTCCTGTTTTATTCTTCTTTCTAGATTTAGGTTTAATTGCATTACTTCAAAAAACATTTTTCATTAACATAAATCCATTAGTTCAAAATTTAATTTTATTTACACCTTGGTGGGCAATTCTTGGAATCTTTGCAACGAAAAAAGAAAATTTTCTTATCACACTCTCAAAATTTGTTGCAATTATTTATATTCTTTCGGTCTTAACTTTTGGTGTAGTGCCAGATGCATTTAACACAGCTGGATCAGTATTACCAGGGCCTCAACAATTTGTGGATGCACAGAAACAAATTGAAGCCCAGTTACCCAAAGCAGAAAATCCTTCTTATTCCAACTTTGCATGTTTTTGGGAAGTTGGATTTGTTGGTGATGTGAAAGGATGTGTAAATAACCGTCAAAAATCTTCGGCATTAAGAAGTATTTGTACAAAAAAAGAATTCAAAGAAGGCACAAATGAATTCAACGATTGTATTAGGGAAGAACAAGAAAAACAAAAGAATCAAGCATATAGTGTTTCTGGTGACATAGATCCTAATATTGATAAGCCGACGAAAGCTACCTTTACCATTGATGAAAAATCCATTTCACAATTTTATACTCTAGGAGCATACTCCATTACTACTGATTTGAAGATTGATAATCCACGAAATCAACCATTAACCGTTGTGGTTAACTGTACTTTCAAAAGTAAAGGAAGTTACAAGGATGTTAAAGGAAAAATTCGCGGAATGGATATGGAAAAGAATGAAATTAAAGTAAATGGTGAATATGAAAATTCTTTTGATTGTGAACCTACTGTGAAATTTGAGGGTGAGCGTTACGATTTTGAAATTATTGCAACCTTAAAAGATTTAAATTCCAAAGCACGGTTAGAACGTGCATTTGTAGGTAATAAAACTATTAAAGAAATTGAAGAATTAAAGAAAACACAAATTACACAAAAAATTCGCGATGGGAAATCTAAGGCACCTGCAGATTTAGCAAGAATCAATTTTGATTTAGGTCATGTTAAAGAAGAAATTGTCATTGAAGATTCTCCCTATAAAAATATTTTATTAAGATCAAATATACAGAATATTGGATCTGGAAAAATTACTGCAATCAAAAGTTATAATATTGATTTAGAAGGTTTTAGTACAGATACAGATATGGATAGCATTAAACCAAATTGTAAGACTGGTCCTATTGAGAATCAATTCACTGCAAAACAATTGGAACAACGAACAATCGCACTTCCTGTATGTTCCATTACTCACATGCCTCCAGAATTAAAAGATCCTGAAGAATATCTTAAATTAAAATGGGTGCCAAAAACCTTTGTCGCCGAATTTACATATGATTATCAATTAACAGCTAAAAAATCTATAACCATAAAAGAATGAAAAAAATAATCTTAATTTTAATCATTGCACTCTTTCTTGTAGGTTGCGGATCTGGGTATGGACAAGAAGCCGTAAGTTATAATTTTAAACAAGGAATGGGGGAACTTAAAACCACATTTTTAAGTAATGCCCCTCCAGATAAACTTTATCCTGGATCTAATTTTAAAATGATTTTACAAGTTGAGAATCAGCAAGCATACGATGCTCTTAATGGGCAAATCACTTTGGTTGGATTAGATGGCACTTATTTTAAAGTGCAACCAAATTTTCGTGATTTCCAAGAATTGAAAGGACGTTCCCTTTTAATCCCTGGTGGCGATAAATTATATTTTGAATTTGATGGGAATGCATATGAATTATTTCAAAATTCTATTCAATACAACAATCCTTATTTTGTAGAAATCCATTATGATTCCTCTTTAGATTTTACAGATACCGTTTGTATTAATCCTAATCTTTATGATACCTATGATTCTGGATGTAAAAAAAAGGAACGTTCCTCGTATAGTGGACAGGGTGCACCATTAGCAGTGACAAATATGGAACAAATAGTATTTCCGTCCGGTACTGGTGCTAATGTTGAATTTCGCTTAGAACTTGCAAATAGAGGAAGAGGAAAAGTTGGATACATTAACCTTGGAAGTGGAAAATTAGGTGGAAAACTAATTACCTGTGAATTTAAAGGAAAATATTTAGTAGATAAAAGACGTGTAGAATTAAAAGAAAAGCAGCAACAAACAAAAGTTGTATGCAAAACATTCTTAAATGACCAACGTTCATATGAAACGCCGTTAAGTGTTGATTTCACCTATGATTATGGTATATCTGAACAACATCAATTAACAATGATTAGGTGATGATGTGAAGAAAATAATGGTATTGTTGATAGTTATACTAATGATGAGTCAAATTGTGTCAGCGAGTTCTTTATTCTTTGCACCATTTGATTCTAACATTTATACAAACAAACTAGTCTTCTCAATTACACCACAAATACCAAGGAGCAAATTTATTCCTCAATTTAATTTAAATTCGTTTGGTTTTATAAAATTATCAAATCCCGAGATAAGAAATCCCCTAAAAATAATTCCTATAATTAATCTTCCTTCAATTCCTTCAACTTCTTTAGTTCTTTCAAAATCTCACATTGAATCACAAGAAATTCCTTCTCAACCATCAGCTTCTCAATCAAAAGTGAAAGAACAACTAATACCCACTACACATCCTATTCGTATTAAAACTATTTCAATCACAGAAAAAGGATTCAAACCTCAAATTTTAAACGTCCATTTAGGCGAGAAGGTACAATGGATTAATGAAAGGTTGCATACAGGATCATTAGTTTATGGTGTAAGGGAATTAACAGGTATGCGTAGTCCTATGTTGGAAATGGGTGAAATTTTTATATGGACTTTTGAGAGAGAAGGGACTTTTGTCTACGTAGATTCCGTGGTTATTGGTAGAATGGGAAAAGTTATTGTGAGTTAGCTTCTCTTGCCTTTGCTTTCTCGATTGCAATTTCTAAATGTTCTACATCAAATCCAACAATGATTTCACCATCAATATCTGTAACTGGTGTTGCTAATTGATTTGATTTTTCTAACATGTCATCTCTAGCTGAAGGGCTTTCCTTTAAATCAAATTCTTGGAATGCTAATTTTTTATTTTTAAGCCATTCTTTTAACTTATCACACCAAGGGCAATGTACAATTGTATAGATGATTATTTCCATTTTTATACATATTATCGATAGTTTTATATATAGTTTTCTCCTTTTCTATCTTATGGTTTCAGATAGAGTCCTTGCAATCATCAATGTTTCACTTGCACTTATTGTAATTCTTTTATTCTTAAATTTATTTCATATTGGGATTCCTTCATTGGGAAAAGCCATATTTACAGAAATCCCCTCAAATGCAGTGTGTATTGTGAATGTAGGTGATGAGTTTACACAATGGGGCGATATTGATGAGTGCTGTCTAGAATCTCGCAAACAACTATCTTGCTCACGTGCAGATCCTCCATTTGATTTAGAAGTAAGTTATATTTGTTCTACTGAAAATAGTCCTGCGAGATATTGGTTAAACAATAATGCCTTCAATTACTGTCAACAACAACCATATTGGTAATTATGAAATACAAAAAAAAGAGGTGGACGAACACAGAACGTGTATTTGTAGTTCTACTTATTCTAACCTTAATATTAATAGTAATTAATGTTGCCCAATCTTTTGGATGGTTAATTCCAGAACAACCAACCCTAAGAATAATTGATAATACTATTGATTTAGATTCTCTTTCATTAGATCAGAAAATTGCACAAATGCTGATTGTGATTGGAGATCGGCGATTAATTGTACCATGGAAAAATATGCAAGTGGGAGGGATTCACATCTATGCTCTCCCAACAGAACATATTATTAATAACACAATCATTGATTTTCAATATGGGATGCCTATTCCACTTTTTGTAAGTGCAGATTTAGAGGGCTGTTTTAATCCTTTTGCAAAATTTAAAAATTTTACAACTAATGCAGAAGTAGATCGGATTGGCACTGCATTTGAAAAGGGATTCTTTGAAGGAGCGTATTTGAAACAACTAGGTATAAACTTAAATTTTGCTCCTGTTGTAGATTTAGATGATCAAATTTGGAAATGTCGTTCTTTCCCTGGAGATGAAAAGAAAATATCTGAATTGGCAGAATCCTATATTTTAGGATTACAAGCACAGGAAGTTACAGGCAACATAAAACATTACCCTGGAAAAACTCTTGTAGCGAAAGATCCCCATAAATTTGTTGTGTATGAAAATATTAGTGAGAAAGATATTTATCCTTATCATTATCTTCTTGAACGAGGAGATGTTAAGACAATTATGGTATCACATATTATCACGAATGGTGCTGTTGATTCCAAAGGCGTTCCGTCAGTTGTCTCACCAACACTTATTAAAGAAATTAAAGATAAATTCCCTTCAACAATTATTATCTCGGATGAAATTCATATGTTGGGTTTGAAGGATTTTTATACCTCTCTAGATGAAATGTATGTTGGCGTATTTAAAGCAGGGAACGATATTATATTAAATTTTGATAGGGATCCCAATGAAGTGTATCGTATGATTCAAGTAATTAAAGATGCAGTTATTCGAGGGGTTATTCAAGAAGAACAAATTGATGATTCTGTAGAAAGAATTCTTCAATTAAAAGGATTTAATGTTGTTAGGTGATTCTTCTTCTTCTTCTTCATTTTTTAAATCTGCGATGACCGGTTTCTGATCTATGTGGAATGTTAATTTATTATTATCAATTGTAAGGATGTCTCCCGGAGTGATATCTCGCCATTCTAATTCTTTAAAATCATCTAAAATTTCAGAAGAAACAAGCACTAAGTCATTTGTCTGTGCAATTTTCATTTGATAATATCTATGGAATTTATTCTCCTTTGTGCCGATATAAGATATATCTTTTGTTGCAAGAATAACATTAGTTCCACTACATTTATTGTATTTATCTAATGTTTCTCTAATGCTATCTACTGGGAGTTCTTCTTGCATTTTACTTAGGATAGCATAAAATAATTGTTCAGAATCCGTTTCACCTTTTAGAGTAAAACTGGGGCAAAATTCAATTTTGTTTTCTATATGTCCATTATGACAAAATATAAACTCTCCTAAATCTTCTCGTTTAATGTGAAATGGGTGGGTGTTATTAAAATGGGTATTACTTCCCATTTTTTTTCGGAGGTGAATAATTGCAAGATTTGTTTTTATATTTCGTAATCCTTCAACTTTTTGGTCGTGAAAAATAGCTTTCGTTGATTTTTCTATAATCCATGTTGTACCATCTAAATATGCAATGCCCCATCCATCGCTATGTATCCAACTCCCAGGTCCAAGATCCTCATTTAATTCATGTGTACTATTTTCATCTTTCGCCATTTTTATAGCAGAATCTAGAAGTAAACCCATTTGTACATTTCCCACGGCCATTAACATTCTACACATTTTTATGATTTATAATGATGTAATTTCCTAAAGTGTTCAATTGCTTTTTGTTGTCTTTCCCACACAAATTTATTTGCTTCTTGGATTGCTTCTAAGCTATACTCTTTTTTTGTGTTTGTGTGGTATTTATTAATTCTTAGATGCTCTAAAACTTGTGTGGACAAATTTTCTTGTGAATTTATCATTTTAAAAAGTGGGTTAAGATAGTGTCGTTCTTCTTCTGGTAGTCCCTCATGTGCAAATTTTAATAATTGGGTTAAATAATGATGTAATTCTTCTGATTGTAATCCTGTTTGTACCCCTTGACAAATTAATGTATTGGCTAAATATTCTTTTGTTGGAAGAACAATACGTCCATCTCCCTGTGAATTAAAATCATAATCTCCATCAATAGTGGCATATTCAACTTTAATTCCTTTGCAAGTTTGATTACATGCACCTAACATAAATCCTGTATTCCCTAGGTGGATATCTAATGTAGTTGAATCATCTTTCCTCGCTTCAAAAGTGCCCAGTTTTCCCACGTCCGGTCTATTTCTAATTGCGGGGTAGCCTGTGTTTGCAATTGTAAAATTTTGATCAAAAAGAATGGTATTACCAACAGATGCAAGATACGCATTTCGCCATGCAGTATATCTATTTTGATCTCTTACCTCTAACTCTTGAAGATCTTTAATATATGTCAATTCCTCAGGTATTTTTTTGAAATATCCTGTTTTTGGATTTGCAAATAAATTGTAACGAGAATCATTAAATCCATTTATTCTTTTATAATCAATAGGTGAATTCGATGTAAATGCAATACCGGGAACCATTGCCGCTAAAACATTAAATTGTTCTATGGCGTGATTTGGACATCTATCAATGTGATTATGGATTCCAGAAATTCTAATTAGGTGCTCTATGTCTCCAAAAATCGCCTTATATATTGGTGTTCTATGGGCTACTCTTTTTGAGATTGTCGCTAATCCTGCACCATTTTCTGATGCAGGGATTATTTTAATATCCTTTGTTTCTTCAGAAGAAGCAAACATTTTTCTTGCGGCACCGTCTGCTTCTAAAAATTGAAGGCATAAATGATCCAAGGATATAGATG
>PCYG01000053.1 GCA_002763025.1 Candidatus Woesearchaeota archaeon CG10_big_fil_rev_8_21_14_0_10_32_24
CTTGCAGCGACTAATTAAGAGCAAACACCAAAAACCCAATATTAACCTAAACATACCCCACAGCTTGCTGTGGTTGGGTTTTTGATTTAACCTTGAGCCAAAAATAATCATGCCGTGTAAGTTGACTATTTACATACGGAATTTTGAAGTGAAAAAAAGAAGGTTTTGCTGTTTTTTCATTTTTACAGAAAAACCATATTGTTCTAAACGAGAAATCCATTTTTCTGCAGAAAATGAATTAACCTCTTTCTGTCGTTGCCATTCTTTTATTTTATTTTCAGATAATATCATTACAAAACTGCCTTCTAGTTTTAGAATTCTTTTAATTTCAGAAAATAATTGGTTATATTTATGAATATAATTTAACACAAAAATTGCGGTAACAGAGTCAAAAGAATTATTCTGAAATGGAAGAGGTTGTTCTAAATCTCCTGGTACTTTTTCAATTAAATGATCATTAAAATCCAACATTTTAAGAGATAAATCAAAACCAACAGAAGGGATGTAAGAATAACTTCCACACCCAATATCGAGGTTTCTTCCTTTAAGATATTGAAGTTCTTCTGTAATTCTTTTCCGAATTTTTAAATCTATTTTTTTCTGCCACATAAAAGCTTCAGCATTCCAAAATGATTGATTATTCTCAGGCCATCCTTTAGCCCACGGAATCTTATGAGTGAATGGTTTTAATCGTGAAGCAATGGAAGGGTTATATTGAAGTTCTAAAAGTCCAATGATAAATTGATCTTCTGAGGGAGATTTGTCTGGAATAAAATATTTTTGTATACTGGCACCAATGGAGGCACATCTTTTACGAAAGAAAAAGTCTATGTGCCGTGTTACAATATACTTATTTTCTTTATTGTTTGCGAATGGGTTTATACCCCGCTGCTTGCAGCGACTAATTAAGAACAAACACCAAAAACCCAATATTAACCTAAACATACCCCACAGCTTGCTGTGGTTGGGTTTTTGATTCTTGACAGAGTATTCTGATGGATTCATTTTAAAAAAGGAAAGAAGCAAATGAGACAAAGCCTTGTAAAATTAAACCTCCCTTAAGGCTTCCAAGCATCATCACAAATATTAACATAAAAATTCTTCCAAGGCATATAAAGATTTCACGACTTACAAAATATCCTACAATATCTCCTTTTGCTTTATCGTATTCCATTGCACTTGCAGGAGCAATCCACACTCCTTCGGCAATGGCACCAAGAATTGTGACACCAAAAACATGAAATGGTGTGGTCACAAAGGCTTTTAAGAACCAAGATAAAGAATTAAAGATTGAAGAACCTCTAATAATTGTTCTTTTATTTGAATGATCACTATATTTTCCTGTAACCCATGCAGCAAGCGCATTAAACAATGAAAGTGCAGAACCTACAATACCCAATGTAATATAATCTCCCAATATTACAAAAATAAAAAGTGGCCAAATCACACCTTCTGCAATTACACCTGTTCCTCGCGATGCAAAAAAAATTGAATTTTTCCACTGATCCTTATCAATAATCCGCCTCATTGAAAAACCATATTTAACATGATTTTCTTTGTTAAGAAGAAGAATCCCTCCCGAAAGAAATAAGATTATACCTGCAAAAAGAAAAAGAATTTTAAAACTAGTATAAGAAATTAATAACCCACCAATCACTGGTCCAAGTAAAGCTCCAAGAACCATGAATGCACGTCGTTTTCC
The DNA here is from genome assembly GCA_002763025.1 of Candidatus Woesearchaeota archaeon CG10_big_fil_rev_8_21_14_0_10_32_24. Classification (GTDB taxonomy): domain Archaea; phylum Nanobdellota; class Nanobdellia; order Woesearchaeales; family GW2011-AR9; genus 1-14-0-10-32-24. Next base: position 1,703 of record PCYG01000053.1, read on the forward strand.
ACATTCTTCACCACGATGTTTTTTATCGCTTACATGATGAAAAAGAATATGCATACCAATCCAATAAAATGCTATTGCTAATCCCGCGAAACCCGCTGGAAAAAGTAAAGAAAAATGATAATAGGGAAATGCAGACAATAATGCAACAAATATAAGATAAAAAGGCATACTCAATAAGATAGTATGCTTAACTCCAAATTTAGATGCAAACTTTGCAGCTAAAGGTGTTGCGAGTGCAATAATTACAGAATAGAATAAATAAAAACCAAGTGTTTCATTAAGTGAAAGACCTTGCTCAACATGAAGATACAAAGGGATAAAAAGTGCAATCAATGTAAGTGCAAATGTCCTTAATGCTAAAGATACATAGATGTGTTTTAATTCTGATTTTTTATAAAATTTGATTCCCAATTGATGTGTATTAAACATACTATCAATAAATTTATAAAAGAATATAAGTGTTTTGATTTTATGGACCTGTGGTCTAGTAGCTACGTGCCAAAAACACGCTACAGATGACGTCGCCTTGACTTGGCGAAGATCCCCGGTGCAAGATGAGAGTCTTACTCAAAAATCATAAGATTTCTCGTGCAAGTCCGGGTAGGTCCATATTTTTTTAATTTTTAGAATTAAATTTTGTACCTATGTGACCTTTAAAAGCATAAGTACCAACATGAGTTAAGGGCATGGTGATATCAGAATAAATTTTGCCGCCAATTTTTCTCCAACGTCTACAAAATGTATAATCTTCCGAGAGATAACGACCACTTTCTAACTCCCGAATACAATCAAAAAATAAATAGGTGTTTTCGGAATCTAATTTTTTTGAATTGACCCAATGATCAGAGGTATACTTTAAATCAGGGTATGCTTCTTTCATTTTTACAAAGACATCTCTTTTGATTAACATAAAACCAGTTGCTCCATCAACTGTTTCTACAAAACCATTATTTACAATTACATTTTTATCATCAGGAAAGCTAACATTATACATCAAAGATTTCGGTTGAATCATTTCTGGAGGAAGATTTTCTTTAGATAATTTGATGATTTCTGCCCAATTTAAATCTTTTTTAGGATAAATACCACACACAATATTCTCATCTTTCTCAATCAACCGAAATACATTTTCTGATTTAAATCCTATATCTGCATCAATAAATAATAAATGGGTAAATTGAGGATTGTCTAAAAAATGTGCAACGCAAATATTTCGTGCTCTTGTTATTAAGGATTCATTACCTAAAGTAAACACATTCATAGGAATTCCTTGTGTAATACAAGAAGATTGTAGATTTAAAAGACCAATAACATATTCTTTACTTAACATCCCTCCAAAGCAAGGAGTTGCTACCAAAAGATTAACATTTGAACCCATAAACATTAGGAATTGGCAGTATATAAAAACCTTTTTAATCTCAAATCACGTAAATAATATAAACAATGACCACTTTTAAAATAAAATGTTACAACAGCAAGAACAACCAATTTATATCCTTCCACAAAAAACAAGTCGGGCTTTAATCCCAAAAATATTATCACTTCTCGGATTAGGTGTTATTTTTTATCTTGGTATCTTACTTAATCTTTCACTTCTTAATTTACGGGCAGGAGAAGAATCGGTTGTGAAGATGATTGGCTTAGGAGTTGTTTTAGGGATCATCGTATTGGGAATATATCTTGGCATCCATCATGCAAAGTTATCATTTAGATTTTATAATAATAGAATTATGCAAGGTAAAAAACAGATAATGTACCGAGAAATTGTAAATACAAAAAGGACACAAAATTTTATTGATAAAATATTTAAAACATATTCCATAGACTTAGGAAATAATTTTCAGTTGAAACATATCTCTTCCGAAATAAATATTGAAAATTATGTCCAACAATTAATACAATATACACGACAAGCTCAACCACAAATTTGAGGGTTTAATTTTCTGTATTGAGTAAACTCTTAATTTAATTTTTTTTCTATAATATAAACATCAATAAGTACAATCAAAAGTGCAAGTGTTAATGGACCTAACATTACACCAATAGGCCCAAAGAAAAAAATACCTCCCATCAATCCAACCATCATAATACCAGGATGAACTTTAGCTTTCTGGCCCATCAATTTTGGTTTTAATGTATTATCAAGACTACTTACTAATAATAATGAATAAATTGCTAAACCAATACCTCTTGCAATCATGGAACTTGAGTTTTGAAAAATACCTTGAAAGATTAATATTAATACTGCAGGTATCCACACCATTCCTGCCCCAATAAGGGGAACTAAACCCAATATTCCTATAACCATCCCCCAAAAAACTGGAGAAGATACGCCAAAGATAAAAAATCCAAATCCACCAAGAACACCTTGGATTACTGCAACGAGTCCATATCCATATACAATACCATGCATGATTCTTTTAAGACGAGAAAGAACATACCCATATTTTTCTTCGTCTGTACTAAAAAAACGGTTTAATTTTTGAACAAAACGCTTCCCATCTTTTAAAAAATAGTACATAGATACAAATGACACAAATAACCCAATTATAATTTGGGGAACCCCTAGTAAAAAATTAGACCCTTTTTCTACAATCCAATTTGTTGTTACACGTAAAACTTCTTGAATGTGATATCCTGTAGCAGGATCGTTACTGAAAATTTTCAAAGTATCACAGATTGCATTATTACACCCAGTTACAAAACCAGTTGCAAATTTCTGTTTTCCTAGAATAAATAATGCATAAGATTGTTGAACTAAGACTTTAATAAAAAAAATACTTGGGATCACAACAATAAGAAATGCAACAATACATACTATGAATGCGGAGAGTGTTGATTTCCCTGTTTTTAAAAGAAGATATTGATAGAATCCATATAATATGTATGCCAATAAGGCACCTAAAGTAATTGCAATAAGAAACGGCCTAATAATAAAAAATGTAATCACTGCTAATATAATCATTACAATAAAAGGAAGATACTGTTTATATTTTTCAACCATAGATGATATCAAGCTTTGAGTTAGAATCTATCTATATATTATTTTCGTAGGTTCAGAAGTGATTCAATATTTTTTAAAAAGAAAAAAAAAGAAAAAAATTAAGCCGTGAGGCTTTATTCAGTTGTTTCAACTACTGGAGCTGCTACTACTGCTTTAGGTGCACCGATTGTTGCGTCTGTGTAAGTTGTACCTTCTACTTCAACTTCCATTCCTGATAATTCGCTTGCTCTATGTGCGATTACTTTACCAGCTAGACGTGTATCTGCACCACTGAAACCAGCTACTAACATTGCTACTTTCCCGTTTGCGTGTTCAAACAACTTGATTCTTGCTTTACCAGCTGAGAAACCTTCGGTACAGTCTGCAGGGTTACCTAGTAAACTTGCTGCTACACTGTTAGCACATGGACCACCAACTGCAATTACGTTCTGAGCATCAACTGTAGAAACTTCGCTATCTAATTTTGTAGCGTCTACAATTGTTACAGCAACTAAATTGCCACCTGTTTTAGCAGATGTTGTTGCACCACTTGTTACATACACTTGAGGTATCCTTTGGTTTTCTGGTACTTCATAAGTAAATGCTTGAGGAGAACTACTTGGTGTCGTGTAGGTCATCTTTGCACCTAATTCATTGTAACCATATGCAATGTTTTCTTCACCTTCAGGCGTTAACAAATTCTGAGTTACACCATTAATGGTAAATGATGAAACTGTTACTTCAGTACCCGTTGTACCATCAACTGTTAAAATCATTGTTGCAGGTTGTTGGTTGTCATAATCATTCCCATCAGGAGATGTTAATGTTAATGTAACTGCAGCGGTTGCACCACCTGTTGCTACTGGTTGAACCCATCCATCACCGATAGTATTTCCACCAGTACCATTAGCATACAATGTTCCACCAAAATTAATATCAATACCATAATTATCTACGATATCAATTTCGGAATCTGCTTCTCCAGCTGTCCCATCACCATCTAAATCAGCTGCAATTGTAAAATCAGCTGTTTCTTTTGATGACATGTTTTGTACAACAAAAGAATAACCACCTAACTTTAAAGTTGCAACAGTATTATCAGTTCCTGTATCTAATGCATATTCTAAAGTTTCACCATTTCCTAAATTCTTAAACTTAATTTTAGGACTTGTTGCAGTTGACTTATCTGATCCTTTATATTGGAGTGCAAAAGATTTACCTGTTCCATCAGCAGCATCACCATTTGCAGTTACAACAAAATAATCATCTTTAGAAATATTTAAACCTTCATTTAAGATTACTTCCTTATCACTTGCACCTTCACTTAATTGAACATCTGTAGTACTGTTTGCATATACAAATGGCATATCAACCATATCACCATTACCATCATACCATACTAAACTGTATTTACTATCAGTAGAAGATTTCAATTTGATCTCGTGGGTTGCTTCTTCAGTTAAACCTTTGTATTCAATATCCCAGTTGTTTGAGAAAACTAATTCTTTATCATCTCCCTGTTCAACAACTGCATCAGATAATTTTTTACCAACAGCAACATAGTAATCATCTTGTGCGGTCATATTCACATGAATTTTACTTAATGTAAAAGTTACATTATTATCAGTACCTTCAATGATTACATCTGCACCAGAAATGGTTTCTGTTCCCACTTTCAAGGCAGTACTTGAATCTGTATCTGTGATATCTGTATCTGCAAGTTCAATCTTACTAGCACCTAAGAAGAAATCTGCACTATGTACACCACCTGCATAAGATTGGTATAAACTTTCGGAAACTCCAATTTCATTACCATCAGCTAATTTGAAAGTATCACCAACTTGTAATTTATCAGATTGCTCACCATTCACCACAAACTTAACATATGTTGAATCAACATAACTTAATGTTACATCGTAGGTCTTACCATCTAAACTTAATGAAGTTGAATCTCCTTCCAATAAACTTCCTCGTGTTGCTCCGCCCATTAAGGTTAGTTTAATACTATCTTCAGCGGGTGATGCAGTTCGTCGTGCAAGAACAACATCATATTCCATACCTAACATAGATAATTTGGTATTCTCAAAGTCATCAAGAATTGTACCGGTTGTACTTGCAGAACCTGCTACGTTTTGAATTGTACTTTCAGGTGCACTAGAAAATTCTAAAACATATTCACCAATGTTTGCTCCAGAATCTACAAAAAAGAAATCTGCAGTAACATCATTATCATTCTCAACAAAAGTAACAATTTCGTTTGTATCTACATTTCTAGTATCAAAATATAAATATTGTTGATAAGCTGAACTACTACCTGATGTTGAATATGAACCATCTGCTAACGCACCTAATTCATCTTTACTAATAAATGTCTCAATATCGTAAATTTGTTCCCCACGAGCAGACATGTTTCCCATTTCAAACTTCTTAGCACTTGTTCCAACCATCCATGCGTCTCCGCTCACAGATGTTACTGAACCGCTTCCAGAAGCAACTTTCATACTTGTCGCAATAT
>PCYG01000058.1 GCA_002763025.1 Candidatus Woesearchaeota archaeon CG10_big_fil_rev_8_21_14_0_10_32_24
GACTCTAACATTTCTTTGCGGGTGGGGGAAGCCCCTTACGGGGTGCCCGCAGTGCAATCCTGTTAGCAGAAAAGTGAGTCGGTGCTATCTCTGCTTCATTTTGCTAAAGTATTACGGAAAGATGTAATACTTTAGTGTTCTTGAAGAAAGACGGGAAGAAAAAATTATTGCACATAACATCAAATGATCGAAGACTTCTTGTTTGAGATGTGACATAAAATATATTTAAAATCATTTTTATAAATACCTTTTGTTCTTTTCAAGAAAAACCTTTATAAATACATCACTTTATAGTCATAAAATACAAATAAAATACAACTTAATTTAAAATGACATTTTACGAAGACATCATTCTTGTACTAAAAGATGAGACATTTGATTATACAAAATGGACCACCAAAAAGATGGAACTTGCAAACAAGTATGATTTGAAAACAATACCATCAAACATTGATATTTTATTACATCTTCCTGATGATCAAGTACAATTAGTAAAAAAGAAACTTTTGACAAAACCTACACGCACTATTTCTGGTGTGTCTCCTGTTGCAATTATGACGGCTCCTGCAAAATGTCCTCATGGGAAATGTACGTATTGCCCAGGAGGGATAAACAGCCCATGGGGAGATGTTCCACAATCTTATACCGGACATGAACCTGCAACCATGCGTGGCATGAGGAATGATTACGATGCGTATTTACAAGTGTTTAACAGATTAGAACAATATGTGTTACTTGGGCATACATTTGATAAAATTGAAATTATTATTATGGGGGGTACATTTACAGCTACAACACCTGAATATCAAGAAGCATTTATGTATGGTATATTCAAAGCAATGAACGATTTTAGTGATTTATTTTTTGAAGATAGTGAATTTGATTTTCCAAAATTCAAAAGATTCTTTGAATTACCTGGTGATATGTATAGTAAGGAACGTGCTACAAACATCAAAGCAAAATTATTAGAGATGAAACCAAAGAATGTTTTATCTTTAGAAGATGAACAGATACGAAATGAAAATTCTTTTGTGCGATGTGTTGCATTATGTATTGAAACAAAACCTGATTGGGGATTACTTAAAGAAGGAAATGAAATGCTACGTCAAGGATGTACGCGGGTTGAATTGGGAATTCAATCTGTGTATGATGATGTATTACAAGAAGTACATCGGGGGCACGATTCTGCTACAAGTATTAAATCAATTCAAATTTTACGTGATTTAGGATTCAAAATAAATTTTCATTACATGCCAGGACTTCCTCTTACAGATAGAGAACGAGATGTTGCAGGTATGAAACAATTGTTCTCAGATCCTAATTACAAACCAGATATGATTAAATTTTATCCATGCATGGTTGCAGAAGGAACACCTCTTTATTATAAATTTAAGAAAGGGGAATTTGAACCGATTAGTACGGATGAAGCAGCACGAAGAATTTCTGAAATCATGCCTGCCATCTCAGAGTATTGTAGAATTCAAAGAGTACAGCGAGACGTCCCAACGAAATATTGGGAAGCAGGTGTTGATCGAACAAATTTACGACAATATATGGATCAAACATATGGGATCAATTCCAGAGATATTAGAGCACGAGAACCAAAAGGACGGAATGTTCATTGGGACAAAGTAGAATTAAAAATAATGGCATTTGAAGCTTCTGGAAGTAGAGAATTTTTTATTGCTGCAGAAGATATTAGTCAAGATATGATTATTGGATTTTGCAGATTACGCTTTCCAAAAGAATTTTTACGTAAGGAAGTTACAGAAGATTCAGCATTAATAAGAGAATTACATGTATACGGGACAGCAACTGCGATTGGTGATGAAGAATCTATAAACATACAACATCATGGATGGGGACAGAAATTAATGCAGAAAGCAGAAGAGATTTCCAAGGAACATGGAAAGAAAAAAATTGTGGTGATTAGTGGTGTGGGTGTTCGTAAATATTACGAAGACAAATTAGGATACTTTAAGGAGGGGCCATATATGGTCAAAAAAATATGACACTAGCCACAACATTAATTGAAATTGATAGATATAATCTCAAAAAAGAAAGAAGATTAAGATTAGTTGAACCACAAGAGGAAAAACCCCTAATTCAACGTATTGGAACAAATCTTATTCAAGAGAGGGAAATCAATTGGATTAAAACACATATTGCAGATAAAATAGATTATAAACAAGGCATATGCAATCTTCGGGAATATCAAAGAATCAATCAATGTTATGATATTATAGATTGTATAGAATCTCTACCACTAAGAAGATTTTACAAAGAACTAGGTGCAAAAACAGGAAGAATTCATGAGCTGAGCATTTATAATTTTACATATTTTATTTATGTTGGAAAAATTAGAAATTCAAATGAAAAATTAACAGCTTGTTTAATGCTGAATGGAAACGCAACACTTGAATATAATAAAAAAGGTTTATATGTACCTTTAGATATCAAAAAGGGAGATTTATTATTATGGGATTCTTTTCTTCATGTGGGGTTAGATGAACTTAATGAGGCACAAATTTTAGTATTTGGTATGATTTAAAATGACATTATACATCATTGGATTAGGATTGAACGGACCAAAAGATATTACAATGAAAGGATTAGAACTTGTAAAATCGTGTGATGAAGTATATCTAGAACGATACACCTCTTTACTTCAATGTTCATTCCATGATCTTGCAAAATTTTATGATAAAGAGATTACCTTAGCAGATAGAAATACATCTGAGCAAGGTATGGAGAAAATTGTGAAACAAGCCAAAACAGAAAACGTTGCATTTCTTGTGATTGGAGACCCTTTCTCCGCAACAACTCACACTGCTATTTTCAAAATGGCGAAAGAAAATGATGTTAATGTTGAAGTGATTCATAATTCATCTATCCTCACAGCAATTGGACAAACAGGGTTACAATTATATAAATTTGGTAAGACAACATCCATTCCATTCTTAGATGATTTTCCACAACTGGAAACACCTTATAGGATCTTACAACAGAATCAAGAAATTGGAGCTCACACATTAATGCTTTTGGATATAAGAGTTGACCAAGACCAATTTATGACAGTCTCACAAGCAATTGAAATCTTAGAAAATATTGAATCCCGTATTGGAGAAAAAGCTATCAACGATGAAATCTTAGCAATTGGTTGTGCAAGATTAGGATGTGATGATTTTATTATTAAAACAGGAACTTTAAAACATTTGAAGGACATTGATTTTGGTAAACCATTACATTGTTTAATTATTCCTGGCAAGATGCATTTTTCTGAAGAAGAGATTATTAAGATGTGGACGTAATTTTCAATCATCAGTAGAATAAGCGGATTTTAATTCAATGTCTAACGTCATAATCAACATCTCGTGTAATACCGTGCACGATTTCAAAATATGCTAACATATGTTGATTACTTCCAGCAGTGAGCCATGTTGAGAAACGTTTTCGTGCGTTAATGTTAATCTCTACTTGCTGACCCATAACAGTTGCGTATTGGACCTCTTTCACGGTAATCTCAGCTTCTTCATCATTCATGGTATCTGCAAGTTCCATTTCTTGTTTAGTTTTTGATTCATAAAATCCTTCTTCCTGAGATGAAATTTGTGATTTATTGTGCCCATACATCACATCTGAATAACTTACTGGCGAAGAATCTGCATATATCATCCCATTTAATTCACCTTTTCTTCCATATACAATTGTAGTTTTACCCTCATCCCCTTCATCAGAATCTTCTAAGATATCATCTTCACTTTGAATTTTAATATTACTTTTATTTTCTAAATCTACCTGTTTTAGAATTTTTTTTAATTTATGTTCTATTGGTTTTGAAGTAGTTTCTTTTTGTACTTCTTGTTTAACTAGTTCAATAGAATGTGTGATGGATTCTGCTAATGCTTTGCCCATTAAAATATGATTCTGATTTTCATCTATTTTCTGCTCAAGATTTTGTTTCACAGAATAGATTTGCGTGTTAGATTATATAAAGTTTACTTGTTTGTGTTCATCTTTGGACTTAAAATTTTTGAAACAAAGCCTTCTTCTTCTGCCGCTAATTTAATATATTTAATTTCATCTTTCATGACATCATTAAAGAATATTCTTTCTCTATTTACTTTAATTTCTTGCAGTTCCCATACAATTTGATCATCATGATCTACGAGGACTTGGATATATTTTTTTGTTTTTGGAATTAATTCCGTTGTAATCGGATCCATGGTATATTCGTCTCGCCAGGTATCTGGAATTACGATGGCCCACCCTTCTTTTTTTTCAATTAATGTTTCATGTGTATGTCCAAAAACATATAATCTATTATTTCTCATGGCATCCTGTTTTTTTCTTTTAAAATTATCTGCAATATCTTCAATATCCCAATTTCCCATCCTATATCTTCTATAAAATTCTTGGAGAAAATCTAGTGGCATGCGATATGTAGGATCTCTAAAAAATCGTAAGGGATAATATAAAAAACTTTTTAATGCGTATTCAAGAGCACCAGAACTAATTTTTCGGATGACTATCTTATAATGTTTGAACACTAAAGGATATGGTTTAATTCGTTCCATAAATGGATGTTCTTCTTTCATAATTAATGCTCTGCTAATAACCCCAAAAGACACCCATGGATAATTTAAAATTTGTTTTCCGAGATACCATACAAATGGCTTTTTTTTATTTGTCTTGTTTAAGAAATCATATTGATGTCCATGTTCAACCCACACGCTATGTTGATTGTAGCTTAAAGGAAAATAAATGCCTTTGCTTTTTTTAATTAATCGTTTAATTTCTTTTTGAACACTTTTAAAATATAAATCGTGATCATGATTTCCTATAATAAAATAAATCTTATTTTTTTCCGATTTTCCAAAATCTTTCAATACATCAAAAACTAAAGAATGTGCTTCATAAACTGAACGTAATTTTGCTAAAGATATGTCTTCTGAGATATGACGTGGATAAGAATATTTATCACCTTCAATCAAAGGACATTTTAAAAAGTCAATAATATCACCATTTAAAATTAAGTCAACAGGATGATCACGTCCAATTAAAGATTTAATAAATTTGATGAGAGTTTTATCACTAATGAAATCATCCGTTAGGTTTCCTGCACCAAGTTCGATATCACTGAGAACAATAATTTCCTTTCTCATATTGATTAGAAAAGAAGCTTGACTTATTAATGTTTTTATCAAATGTTTGAACATAGAGGTCACAAAACAAATATAAAGAGAATAGTATTTTCTGAGTACATGGTTATATTTAAATGGGCTAAACAGACATCGGATATAAAAAATATTATTAGGGCGACTCATAATCCTTTAAAGGAATGGAAACAGGATCCTAAAGGTTATTTCTTAATTAAAATAAACTGAAATTCCTTAATTACCGAATGGAATTTCATATATAGTTCGCTTAAACGATGTTAATATTGTTCGCTTTTAATGAAAACTCACTATAAATATGAAGGTTAAAAGCTAAATTAACTGCCTAATATGAAACCCCCAATAAGTTTAATATTAGGTCACGAAACTTTATATGAAATAAATTAAATTTATCTTGTGTTCTTAGAATTACATAGTGATTTTGGAATGTCTGAAATTTAAAATTTTAATGCATGCCTCGTTCAAGCCACAAACATCCGTGACTTGCTTATCAGTAAGCTCAGATAGGGCGCTAATACAAAAAACTAAGAGGGTTTCATATTATTGAATTAGCAAATTGAACAATTAGTAAAATTAACCACAAATTTTATATATCTTTAATTGACAATTTATGTTATAAAATATAATGCGAGGGATTTAATTATGGCAAGTATAATTCTTGGAGAAAAACGTGAGGAGGTAAAGGATGGTGAACCCATTAAGAAAGCTTGTAAAGAGTTAGGTGTTCCATTTGGATGTAAAGAGGGTATTTGTGGTACATGTAAAATTATTATTGAAGAGGGTGAAGAGAATCTAGCACCATTAACAGAAGCAGAAGAAGAAATGGAAGATTGCGATCTATCCCATCGGTTAGCATGTCAAGCTAAAATTATCTCAGGTACAGTTATAATCAAAATAGAAGATGAAGAAGAAGATGATGACGAAGAAGAAGACCTTAAAGAAAAACATAATTTAGATGAGGATTATTTAGTTGATGAGGAATTTGAAGAGAAATAAACCTCTTCTTTTTTTTATTTTTTTAATAATCTTATGGTGAAAAATTCCACGATGGATTTTTGATAGGGATCTCATACCCTGTTTCCTCAGCAAAGCTATTATTTTACTATGATTTCAGAAATAGTTATACTATCTCTCAAGACTTTAGGGAGAGATGCAACACTTGTAATGGATTTTTATGATTTTAATAAGTTTTATGTGGATCATCAATTATACTGAAATTCCCTAATTACCGAATGGAATTTCATATATAGTTCGCCTAATTGATGTTAGTTTCAATCATCGGGAGAATTAATTATTTTTGGGCTGGCTCGGAATCACTTCTCAAATAATCTACCAAAGAATCTAAGCCCAGAATTCTATGTTTATTTACCCAACCTTCTACAAATTTTTGGCCAAGATCTCTTAATTCTTGATCTTCCTGTTCGCTTTCATATAAAACTTGAGTTTGATATACAGGATCATTTTCCATTCTTTGCAAATGTGTTCTATGCTCTGTTGCTAAGTAATCAAGACCACACATAGCTCCAACAAATAAAGTAACTGGAAGAGCAAGAATTGCAAATTCGCGTCTTATATCATAAACCATAGAATAATGTATTAATGGTGTCTTTATAAATCTTCCTGTTGAAATCACTTTGAAGTTAATAATTGGTCCGAGCCAGCCCCTATCTTTTAATATAGTCCCGACGACTCTGATTTTTTCGGCTTCGCCGAACATTGCACTAAAAATCAGGTATTCCCGTTGGTCAGACGAAACTAACAGGAACCGACGTTAATATTGTTCGCTTTTAATGGAAACTCACTACAATTAAGAATAATCCATTAAAATTTAAAAAAAATTTGAAAATTAAAAAAAGAAAAAAAAATATTAAGCTGAAATTAAATTAAGTATGATTCTTATTATTAATTTGCTAATTCAACGTTAACTGCTTTTGGACCTCGGTCGCCTTCTTCTACATCAAAGCTAACGTGGTCGTTATCTCTGATACGAATGCCTTGTTTCAAACCAGTTTGATGTACAAAATACTCTTTACCATCATCTGATTGGATAAAACCGAATCCTTTACTCTCGTTAAAAAATTTTACTGTTCCATTCATTTTACTATTTCTCCTATTTGTTCTATTCAGAATTAGTGAACTAAATCTGTTAAATGGAAGAATAAAGATATCCTTTATAAACTTATTGGCCTTAAGTAATTGTTTAGGTTTTTGAAACTATGATCTGATGCATAAATAGAAGTGGGTTCTGCTTCTGTAATCTTGCTGTTTCTACAATTGATAATAATACCTCTAATATCTCTGCACCTT
>PCYG01000037.1 GCA_002763025.1 Candidatus Woesearchaeota archaeon CG10_big_fil_rev_8_21_14_0_10_32_24
CGATTTCAGGCTTAATAATTTGAATGCCTTTGTACTCTTTTAATCTTAACAAATGAGGATCATATGTAATAATGTATTTTGAATTAGATTCAAGAGCACATTCAATAATAATGTTATCGTCAGCATCTTCCACAACAACATTAACTTTCATACTTGGTTTAACTAAAGTAACAAATGCAAGAACTTTTTCCATAATTTCTGCTACATCTTCATTAGAAAAATCAAAATCCCTCTTCAAAACTTTTTGATATTCATTCAAAATTTCTAATGAAGAATATATTTTAACATTCTGTTTAATCAAATCATACAATAATTTCTGAGCAACACTCCCATCCCACAATGTAGCAGAGAGTAATGCATTTGTATCAAACGTAACAACCATTCTTATTTGGCCTGTAAATCTTTTTCAGTAAAGCCTTTACTTTGTAACCTTTTCTTTGCTTTCTTAGCAAAAAGTCCTAAGTCCTTAATAAGATCTTCTTTACTTGGTGTAGCAATTTTCTTTAACACAATAGTATCTTTATTTCCCACTACAGCAAACACAGTACCTGCATGTGCATGTAACTCTTCTCTTACATCTTGAGGGATTACAATTTGTCCTTTTGAAGACATTTTAATTGTTTCAACAGTCATTTTTTACCTCCGTGGTTCTTACTTTCTTACTGTAAGAGATGCTTATTTAAATAATTTTCTGTTTTTGCGACCCCTTTCTAAGAACTAATTAATGTGTAAACTGACGCCCCACTCTAAAAACGTGAGAATCCAACTCTGCGCACTACGTGCTTGCAGGGGGATAAACCCCCATGCTGCATAACATCGTTATGCTCAATTCTCACACAATCCCCCACCAAATATTCTCAAATAGAACTCCAAAGATTTTAAAGAAAAGTATATCCTTTTTAACATCAACAAGAAAAAATATTTATTCAATAAAATTTATGTTCTTTTAACTCTTTTCAATGCATCCCATATTTCTCTTGCATCATCATATTTTTTTGGATTTATACCTGCTTCAGTTGCAACATCATCAATCACATCAGCAATAGATATATCAAAAGGATTTGTCCTTTCTACTACCCAAACACCTAATTGTCTTCTAAGTCTTTGAACAATGGGCCAAGGAATACTTCCATTTGTATCATACTCCAAGATATCAACATTATGAGCAAACCATGATTTAACAGTAAAGTATTGTTGTTCAACCTTTTGCATCAATACTTCTTTAAGTAATTGATAATCTGGGCGGGTTAGAGTATCTTCCACTGAAACTAAACCTACGTTAACGGATTTTTTGAGATTTGCTTCTAAATCATAAACTGCTGTATCAAGCCCTCCGGCGGTAATACAATTCCATTTTCTACCTGTATCTTCTCGGTAAATTGAATTTTGATTAACTAATTGTTCAATCAAATCATTTTTTACTCCCTGACTCGTGCCAAGAGTATGAATTCTACCACGTACTCGGTGCAAAGATACGAGAGGTAAATCTGCATAGGTTTCTCCAAGAGGAAGAGATAACTTAATACCTTGTGTTAGACGTTGAGTCATTCCGAATTCCATGTTTAGAAAAAAACTAGCTCACTTTATAAATTTTACTCCTTCTTAGTGGGGTTGCAGGTCGCTTGACCTAATTTCCTTTTTTTCAAACTTCCTCAAATAGAACTCCACCGATTTCTCATAATATTCGTAGAAAGGTATTTTTCTTGTAACATCAATCCCCATTGCTTCAAGTTGCTTACGTCGGGGAATACTTAAAGTATAATATTCGTGACAGACATCCATGTCAAAAACATCATCACCAATAACATCTACAAGAGAATGAAGCGTTTGAACATGTGCTGCAGTACCAAAACCAGATCTCGGAGAAAAAATATTTTTATTATTTGGATAAAATCTTTTCCAGACAATCGTACTTGGCTTAATTCCAATTAAACCATTTCCTACAATTTCGCCATGTGCATAATAAACCACATAACATTTGCGTTCTAAAAAAGAATATCCCCCAAACTCTAATCCAACATGAAAAGGATTCTCCATAATGCCACACATCCTAAGGTAATACTTGTTTTCCACTTAATGTCACAACACCTTCAGAAATATCAACATGTAATTTTTCTAAATTGTTAATAACAATATCATTTCCAACTAAATAGAATGACACATTACGTAAATCATGTAATCGTACTTTTTCAATATCATTAATCTCTAAAACTTTAAAGGGAGCTTGAGCTGTTAAATGAGGATTATTTTCATTAAAAAGACCGATAAATGCAATTCTATATTTATCTTCACTCCCACCAGGTTTCTTACTGATAGTAATACTTTTTACATCATATGTATCCATAAAATGACTTGAAGACGTTCTTACATTTAAAACTTGTGAATTTTTTTTCAAATAGGGTATATATGCCTATATACCTCAGAAAAATGCCAACCCTATTTATGTGAAGTTGTCATAAACTTCCACACACCACCTAATATCGCTAAAATAATTGCCAACACTAAACCAATGGTAGATTTACTTAATAATAAAACGCCGAATAACAACATTGTTACAACAATTATGTAATACCATGTTCGTGAGCCCCAGAATATTTGTAATCCATCAAGTTGGGGGAATGGTAATAAAGATAGTACGCCCATAATAATGTTTAAATTTAATGCTAATGCAAAAATATGAAACTGAGTAAATTGCCATAATAAGGCAAATAAAATCGCAAGAAGAATATTTGCAACAACGCCCATAATAGAAACCTGTCCATTTTCTTCATAAGAAAACCCATATCTAAATTCCCCTAATCTATGACGAGGAATAAAAGTTGTCGCAACACCACCAATTAAAACAAGTGCAACTTTTCCAGAAGTAATAAATCCAAGAATTAATGCAATTGCAATCCCTATCCACCACACTTTAAATTCGGCGGTATAACCATCTGCTAATGCTGATGCTTTTTGAATGATGTATTTTGCAAAAATGGTAAATCCCACAACTAATAGAACTGCAATAAAATTTCCAATCCATGGGCCCCATGAAAATGTAGGACGACGATCATCAAATGCGAAAACAAATGTTGTTACAAAAATTGCAATCGCTAAACTAGACAATTCTTGATTATTAAACCGTAAATATTCTGCAATCCTGGAACGCAATTCCTGAGTACTAACCATGTATCTAAAGAATAAATAGAAATATATAAATCTACTTCTTTTCTAAAATCCACATCCTATGGATACTATCTCCTTTAACAAGGTCTTCTTTCTCCACAAAATCAAATTTATCAGAAATTGGAACATCCCATTGTTCTCTCCCAATAAACATTAACCTTCCTTTAGGTTTCAAAATATAACTTGATTGATAATATAATTCATTAATCTTATCTTCATCTTTGGAAGTAATATGAAATATTAACACATCGATAGATTCTTTATCAAATTTAACATCTAAATCATCTAATGCATATTTTTTCACATCAACACTAACATCAGCCAATTTTGCATTTTTTCGTGTCGCATTTGTGTTTTGCATTGTTTCATCAACTGCAATCATATGTCCATTTCCCTTACCAGAACTTGGTGTTACACAATCTCTAAACAGAGCTAATTTTTCAAAAGTATATTTTTCTTCAAGATCTTGTACAATACCAGATTGATCAAAAATTGCAGCTTCAATAGGGATTGCACCATCTTTACAAAAATCCATCAGAAGTGTTTTTCCCTTTTCGTATCCTGCTTTACGCACAAAATAATATGCAAAATCGCCTTTAAAAGAAGCTGAATGAGGAAATACCCGATAATGTCTTTGATCCAAATCAATACCCATAATATCTAATCCAACATAATATTCTTCACCATTAAAAAATACTATGAGTGTAACATCAGGTGTTTTATAATCAAATTGAACTTCTTTACCTTCAGAAAAAATACCACCAATTTCTCTTGCAATCTTCTGTCTGTTATCCTGTCCTTTCACACCTTCAACTTGAATGGTATATTTTAAATCCATTGAAAAATTAAAATCCTCAAATTTAAATGTGCTAATTTCCTTAACACTTCCTAGCCACATTAAAACATGACGAATACCTTGCGCTCTAAACGCATAATTTACTAAATCTTGTGGGGATGTATCAAAAAAAACTATTTCTGTTCCAATGTTAACATCACATCCTAAAATTTCAGAAACTTCTTGTCCAGCTATTTTTTCCAGACCTTTATTGACAATAGAAAACGCTTTCATTATGAAAAACGATCCTCAGATTCATCTGTGTCATCCGCCTCTTCTGATTCATCATCTTCTGATTCTTCTAATTCATTTTCAGAATCATCATTCTTAGAATTTAAATCTTCATCATCCTCATCTAAATCTGCTTTACTAATAAAAGAAACATTTGCATTTTCTTCTTCTTCATTTATTACCATTTCTGCATCATCTAAATTTTCTTCATCATCTTCAGGGATTATTTTTGCAGCTGCACCAAGGGAATCTCCTTCAGCCATACGCATCACACGTACACCTTGTGTTGCACGACCAATGGTAGAAATACTACTACATTTCACGCGGATTCCAATACCTTGTTTTGATACAAGCATTAATTCTTCAGTGCCATCAACAAGTTTTACGGATTCTACAGGACCATTTTTTTCTGTAATTTTAATATTAGTAACACCTTTTCCACCACGCCCACATAAACGATAATCAACGACCGGTGTTTTCTTCCCAAATCCTTTTTGTGTAAGAGTTAAAATTAATTTTCCTTCGTCTGCTGCAAGCATACCAATGACTTCGTCATCTTCTGCTAATCTAATTCCTCTTACACCACGTGCTGAACGTCCCATTGCACGAACATCACGTTCCCTGAAACGATTTGCATGACCAAGTTTTGTTGCAAGAATAATCTCATGATCCCCTGTAGTATAATTCACACCAATTAATTCATCGCCATCATCTAAACTAATTGCACGGATACCCCCATTACGAGGTCTCGAGAACTCTTTTAATTCTGTTTTTTTAACGGTTCCTTGACGTGTTCCCATAAATAAGAAACCTTCTTCAAAGTTTCGCACGGGAATGATTGCATTAATATTTTCACCTTCTCGTAACTCCAACACATTTGCAATGTGTTTCCCTTTAGATTGTCTGCTTCCCTCTGGTAACTTCCATACTTTAATCCAATAAACTTGGCCTTTATCTGTAAAACATAATAAATAATCATGAGTAGAAGTAACATATAATCGTTCAATGAAATCTTCATTTTTCATGCCTGCTGCCTTTACACCTTTCCCACCCCGTTTCTGAGTTTTATAAGTATCAATAGGTAATCGTTTTACATAACCAGAATTAGTCATTGTAACCACAACAGTTGTTTCTTCAATCAAATCTTCAATATCAATATCATCATCGTCATCATTAATCACAACTTGGGACCTTCGTGCATCGCCATACGCTAATTTAATTTCTTCAAAATCCTGATTTATAAGATCAAGAACTTTCTGTTCAGATTCTAAAATACTTTTAAAATAGGTAATTTGTTCTAATAATTCTCCATGCTCTGCGCGAATTTTATCTTGCTCAAGTGCAGCTAATTTTTGTAAACGCATATCAAGAATTGCTTTTGCTTGAATTTCTGACAAGTTATACGTACCCATTAAGAATGAACGCGCTTCTTCAACAGTTTTACTTCGCCGGATTCCTGGAATTACTGTATCTAAATTATCTATCGCAGTTAATAATCCATCAAGAATATGAATTCGCTTTTCTGCTTGATCTAAATCATAAATAGTTCTCCGCGTAATAATTTCTTTACGATGATTAATGTGATGATGTAAAATATCTTTCAATCCGAGCATTTGAGGTTTATTATTTACCAATGCAAGCATATTAATTCCAAAAGAAACTTTTAACCGACTATGTTTAAACAATTGATTTAATACAACATTACCATCAATCCCTTGCTTCAAATCTATAACAACACGAATTCCATCTTTATCGGATTCATCGTTAATATTTTTAATCCCGGGAACAATTTTATCCCTTACAAGTTCTGCAATATGAATAATTAATTGTTCTTTATTAACTTGATAAGGTATTTCAGTTACGATGATTTTTGTATCTTGTACTTCACATACAGATTTGATTGTTACTTTTCCTTTTCCATATTCATATGCATGATGTAATAAACTTCCACAACTTACAATTCCACCAGTTGGAAAATCGGGAGCAGGAATATATTTCATTAATTCCCCCGAGGAAATCTCAGGATTTGCAATCAAAGCTTGTGCCCCACAACAGATTTCATGAAGGTTGTGGGGAGGAATATTTGTTGCCATTCCTACGGCGATACCCGAAGATCCATTTACTAAAAGATTTGGAAGCTTAGACGGAAGAACAGAAGGTTCTTGTAAAGAACCATCAAAATTATCTATAAAATCAACAGTTTTTTTTTCAATATCTTTCAACATTTCTTCAGCTAGTTTTTTTAACTTTGCTTCAGTATAACGCATTGCCGCAGCATTATCACCATCAATACTCCCAAAGTTTCCTTGACCATGAATTAAAGGATTTCGTAATGAAAATTCCTGAGCCATCCGTACTAAAGAATCGTAAACCGCAGTATCACCATGAGGATGATATTTACCTAATACTTCCCCTACAATTCTTGCACATTTTTTAAAGGGTTTGTTATGTAACATACCCATATCATACATTGCAAAAAGAATTCTTCTATGAACTGGTTTTAGCCCATCTCTTACATCAGGCAAAGCACGGCCTACAATAACTGACATCGCATATTTTACATATGCAATTTTCATTTCATCCTCAATTAAACGAGGAAGAACGTGATCAAATTGACCTTGATCTTCGGCTTCTGTAGGGGTCATTTTATAATGTTTTTACTTTAGAATTTATCGTCGATAAATCACTATATTTTATAGTAGATTATCCTTTATAAGTTTATCGGTTTTTATGCTGTGTCGGACAATTAAATTGCCTTGCTTGATTAAATTTGTCAATTGTAATCATTTTGCATAGATTTCCCTATGCAACCATTTTTCT
>PCYG01000017.1 GCA_002763025.1 Candidatus Woesearchaeota archaeon CG10_big_fil_rev_8_21_14_0_10_32_24
TAGAAATGCGATTTGAGAAAGAGCTGCAGATCTTGCTAAGATAGAAGCAGCTGCGACTTCTAGATACTTGGATTCTGCCTTTGTTTCTCGGATGTTTCCTACAGTACATCCAGGATATTCATCTACAACATGAATACCCCCTTGTAAATCTTGTGCTAATTTCTGATGATATTTATTTAAGAGCATAGTCACACCTTTGTATGTGTTATATTCTTCTGGAAGTAAACTTGTGACTTCACATGGAACAAGACGTTTAATTTCTTCTGCTAAACGTTGTACTTCAGCATCACTTAATTTTTTAGAATCTGCAACTCCTAGTTCTTCTAATTTCTGACGAAGTTTTGCATCTGCTTTCACTGCAGCAATTGTAATACCCCCAAAAGTATCACCCTTAAGAGATTCATCACTTCCAATCATCCATCCTTCTTCTTTACGAAAATGAATTTTTTCTTGTTTCTTTCCAATCCCTTCTAATTTCTCTGCAATTTTTTCTACATCTTTTTCCTTGCCTTGTAAGAATAGTTTTCCAGAAGTGTATAAAGTTGCAGTCACATTTCCTTTAGTGTAACGGATTACTTCGTAGGTGGATTTTGGTTCTGATGCCAAAAAACCAAGATCTTTGAGTTTCTGTGCATCTTCTTGTTTCACATGAGTGAATACTGTCATCGTAATTTAGAACCTACCATTTTTTTTAATTTGTTAATTATACTTAAAAATGTTCCCTTATTTCTTTCTAAATAATCTTGAGTTACAAAGAATCCATCGTAAGAGATCCTATTCCTTATGATACGAAGATTATCAATTAAAGTGAGATCTTCTTCCGATAAATTTGAAACTGGGTTTACAAAATATTCAATTAATTCTTTATGTGCACCTTCACCAACTGTTTTATATCCATCTAAAAGGAGAATAATAGATAATAATTCTCTCATAATATCATAATATTCTTTTGTAACATGAGAAGGAAACTTCTTTGAATCAAGAGATGCAACCATCTCAAGAGTAGTATTTACCATTTTCAAAATTGATTCTGCTTTTTCTCTATCCGGGGTTGTTTTTATAATCATATTAAAATACCTTCACATATCCAGATAAAACAATGCCATTTAAGATATTGTTTTTAAGTTCCTTACTAAATTTATTAAAATCAGGTTCAAAGAGAAGATTAATTTTTCTGTTTAATACTTTTTCGTATTTCGTGAGTTCAATTTTTTTCATTTTTGAAGAAACAAAAAGGTCTATATCACTTAATTCTGTATCCTCACCTTTTGATGCTGACCCAAATAATACAATAGCATCTGGTAAAAAGGTATCATTGAGAAATGCAATAAGGCCAGAACTAAACAATCGTTCTTGAAGATCTATCTTTTTAAAATATTTAAAATTTTTATAATCGCGATTTGCAAAATAGATGGGATAATTTTGGACACGATTTTTTTGTTTGATAATAAACTGCTCTTTTTCTAATTCTTCAAGATAATTTTTGACGGAAGAAGGCGCAAGATTAATTTTCCTACTAATTTCACGTAATTGAAACTCTCGTACAAGGGGATGATCAAAGAAAATTTGTAAAACCTTCCATTTGTTATAATTTTGTAACATATGTAATAAAAACATTACAAGGTATATAAATGTTTCTGTGATATTACTAAAAATCGCCTAATCTCATTTGTTTCTTTGCATCTACAACATTCTTGTAGGATTTCCAACTTTTTCTAAAAAGATGAGGATATTCTTCATGATAATTCTGCAAAAAATCTTGAGTTTTAGCATCCGTTAAGTAGCCTGAACCAAAATCAACACCGACTTCTTCGTGTAATCTATCTACAATTCTATCCCTAATTACTTTTGCAATGACGGATGCTGCTGCTACAATGATATGATTAAAATCTGCTTTGTGTTCTACAAGTAATTCTACATCTTTGTTTGAAAGTTTTCCTAAGAAATATTTTTTATATGCAACAAGATTTATACTTGGACAATCTACAATAATTTTATGAGGATTGATTTCTGACACTAATCGTGCAGAGGTATCTGCTTCCAACCAATTTAAATTAGATTCATCAGAATTCAGGGATAAATCAATTGCATCCGGTTCTATCACTTCAATCCGAAAATCGTACACAACTTCTCTTATTTTTTCAAAAAGTTCTTCACGTGCCTGCCTACTTAATAATTTAGAATCTTTAACACCAAGCCATTCTAGTTTTTTCTGATCTTCTTCTTTGATTGCAAGTGCCACCATTACTAATGGTCCAAGAACAGGTCCACGCCCAGCTTCATCAATCCCAGCTATTATCTTTGACATAATATTGCATTAAATATGAACATTATATAAGAAACTTATGAAGGAATTACAATCCAAATGCATCTGTGAATTCTCGCATCCTTCTAAATTCTGCAAGGAAACTTAATCCTTTATCTGTAAGAACGATTGCCTTTGTACTTTTTTGCTTCTTCTTACCAATAATATCTTCAATGAGAACTAGCTCTTTCATAACAAGTTCATCAAGATAATTATTAAGCAATTTATGAGATAAATTTGATTTATACATTAAATGCGTTGGTTTTATTTTTCCACCTTTATTTTGTATTGAAAGTAAAATATCAAAAATAAGTTCTAATCTTGATCTTCGTGTTGCCATTATTTATGTGTCACCTTATGATGTGTATACAATAATAAAAGGAAACCTAACAACATGAAAAGTTCTCCAATTACATAAAGAGATTCGTTTATAAACACAAAGATAAAAGAAATATTTCCAAATAATAATAGCATAAATGAGCTCATTACTTTGACTGCGTTTCTATTTTTGTTCGTGTTGAGATAATTTTTATAGTAATTTAAAACAATCATACCAAGGATAACACTACTTGTTAAGTAAAATACAGAATATTTAAAATTACTCACGAAAGAAATTAATCCTACCAAGTATACAAATAATCCTATTTGACTGATTTCATAATAACTATTTAAACGTCCTGATTTTTTTTGGGAAACAAAATAAATTAACAACCATGCCCCTAACATTGTAATCATAGAAAGGAAAAATCCAGTTCGGAAAAAAATATCGGAATAATGTACACCATTTTGAGCCATCCCAACTACGGGTGCAACAATTTGAGTTGCAACAGATCTCCAAGGACTATAATATAATAATCCCTGTGTCATTAATTTAAAGATGTGTGCTAGTGCAATTAATATAAATGCAAATGAGAAGTATCCAAATTTATTTTCTTTATTGATTTTAAATATTTTCCAGCTGTAACCTGCAATTAATAATGCGATGACTAAGTTCACTGCTGCAAATAATAAATCGTAACCATTAAACCACGTTGGTGTTGAAAATAAAGTAAACATGTGTTACCCCCCATTAACTTTTATATAGTAGCAACTAGGGGGTTTCCTTTATATATTTTGTGGTCGTTTCTTCAGAACAGCATTCTGGTGTCGACATCCATAAGGGATTAATAAGAGGTCTGTTTATATAGTCTTAAAAGATTGATTAAGATGACACACGACCTCCAAAAATTTGTACAAAGTTTAACAACAGAAGAATTGGTTTACCTACTTTACAAGAAACACCTCTTGGAAGAAACACCACAAATCTAAACACCTATCGCTGGGCACAAGCCCAGTTTTTTATTTCTTTTTACTTATTTTGATTTATTTATTTTTATTTTTACTTATTTTGATTTATTTTTACTTATTTTTATTGTTAAAATATTTTTAGCAACAATGTTTTTTACCTCCGCTTTCCTGGATGGGCGGGCAAGGGATTGAACCGTAAGAACAGAATACGCAACATTCATTATTTATTGGCTTCAACAATTCTTTACAGTTTTCGCATTCATAAAAAAACTGGCAAGCGTCCGTTGGCATTGTTTCTTCTTTCTTATGTCCGCAATTCGGACAAGTGATAATAGATTGTAAAATGATTGTTTTATTCATAAGTTTATTTCTTTTTACAGCAAGCGGTTTTTTCATTTTTATTTCTTTAATATAAAATTTAATTTCAATTAATTTAATTTAATCTAATCCTACACCACTCCATAATTGCCAATCTTCTGAAGGTCCATAAGCACCGAATACAAAATAAGGAGGTGCATTTTGACCTGCCCAATAATTTTGAACTTGTGTCCAATTTCTTCCCGTTTTTCCCATTGGGATACCAAGATGCCTCCATGTTTTTTGAACAGAATTGAAACCATTATTATCAGTATAATAATCTGCGCCAGGTTCCACAATCATTTCTCCTTTGTAACCACTCTTTTTAATAATTTCAAGCATTTTTCTAATCGGTGCATTCCCTTCTCCAGGTGCAAGATGATCGTCATGATAACCATAATTATCATCAATATGTACGTGACCAATCATTTTATTCTTTGCCATTTTTTCCACCATGGTTAACATCCATTTATCATACTCATCATCATTTTCTTTAATAGATTTGTTAGGATCAGTTTTCCAATGTTTCCGCCACATATTCAAATGACCAGTATCTAAAGTTGTCGTAATATGCTCTTCTGCTATTTTTTTTGCTTTTTCTTCTGAATATCCATACCCACCATTTTGTTTAGTTTTTGTTAATTCTTGGACCATAGTTTGGCGACTATGCCCTACAAGTTCCATTAATTCTTCGGGGTGTGCACCATAAGAACCAGGAAATAAGTTTTCTAACGCGATTGCTAATGGTTTATTCAATTGACCTTTTTCTTTCAAACGATCACTCTGACGCATAGCAAAAATACCTGCTTTCGCATATGCCTTTGCTGCTTCTTTGATTGCATATGTATCACCATTTTCAATATTACGAATTTGTTCTGCAGAATTTTCTGCCTGTGCCATTTGTGAAGATGCAGATTGTTGCTGTTGTTCTAAGCCTCTTTGCATCTGTTTAATTTTTTCTTCTATAATTTCGTGTTCAAATTTTTGTTCAGGTTGTGCACCAAATTGATCTAATGGAGATTGAATGGATGTTTTTAATTTGTTCAATGCATCTTGATCTCCTGATGCTTTTACATTTTCATAAACCTGTTTAGAACTTACAAGCTGATCTTTTAATTGTTTAATCGTATTACATGTTTCTTCAAAATTCTGTGATTGATATTTCGCCCAACCGACTGAGTTTGCCATAGATGTTTGAAACCCTTGAATGACCCATGCTTCTTCAGGTGTCACTTTAATTTCTTTTGCATCAGTGATATTTTCTTTTCCAAATCTCGTCCAGAAAGATTTGTTAAATTCTCTATCATGAGGGTCAGCACCGCGTGCTTTCCAATCCTTCCATGTTCTTCTTGCATCTTGTGTTAAACGATCCGCTTCTGATTCTACATCGTTCCACGTCATTTTTTCAGTTTCAAACTCCCCTGTATTTAGATCATATTTTGGCACTCGTTTTGCAAGATCTGTTACTTTATTATCAAAATAATCAACATAATCTCCTTTTTTAATATTTTTTTCTGGTTTATCTTTTTCTGCCTTTAACCATACTGGACGTACAACATCACGGTTCTTACGTTCTTTTGCAATAACACCACCAGTCCTTGTATCAATAACTGTAAACATTTGTTCTTTTTGTTCTCCTGCATAAAGTTCAAAATTCCCTGAAAGTTTTGGATCTGTTGATCGTTGAAATTCTCCTGTATGAACAACAATAGGCCCACCTTTTGCAACATCTGCAGCAAATTCAATTGCTCTCTTGACTTCTTGTAAAGATGCATCTTGACTTTCTCTAGAAAAATTTCCGCTACGATCCATACCTGCAAGCCCCATGACACCAACAGTTGAATGGGTTGTAAAATCAACTTTGTTTGCTTTTCCTAATTCTACAAGAGCTTGACGTTGTTTAAAACCATATTGTCCTGGAGTTTGACCTTGTCCAGATCCTTTTTGAAATCCAGTGAACACCAATTCTACTTTTTTAGAACCTGGGCGTAATTTTGCGTTAATTGCATGGACATTGGGAATTGGTCCAAGACCCATAGAAATTCCTAAATCACCCATACCAATTCCAATATCTTTTGTTGCAGTTGCATCTGGATCTGCAGCAAATCCGTGATCATGATTGTGGTCACTATGGCCGTGTTCATCAAAATCTCTATCCATAGGCATACTATACCCTGAGCCAAATTGTACCATGTTTATTTAGAATATTTTTAAAGTATATAAAGGTTATTTTGCAAAGTGCGACAAAAAAGTAACACTAGGTTTCTCTTCCAGTATATCGGTCTCTTTGTGTTTCTTTTGTTGAACCTGAATTGTACATGCGATCAGGATTATGTCCAAGCATATGTGCAGATAATTCTTTTGTGGCAGATAATTTGGAAGTTAAATCTTTATTGGCCATATAAGATCCGTCATCAATTGCTTCTATTTTATGTTGAACTCCCGCAGAAATATATGCAACCTTTTTCTGATCTTCTGAGGTCATGTATCCACGTTCTTGAGAAGATTCATAAATACCAGACATTTCTCGGTATAAATCTTGCATGGGCCGTTGAGATAAATGGAGAGCATATTCTGTGTTTTGTACTTGAATCGGAATTGGATTTATCCGTGTAATAGTTTCTTCTAATGTATCTTCCGAATCAAGAACCGCTTTTATTTTTTTAATTGGTTCTTCTTGTTTCTTTTTTTCTTTCAAATCTTTAAGAACCATGAGAAGCTGACGACCTTCTTCACTTAACCCTTGAAGATTTTCTAAACCCACTTCTGGAATGGGTACTTTTTCTTTAAATTTGTGTTCAGCTGTAATATCTTTCTCACTTTCTTGAATTAATTTTCTTGCTTCTTCTATTTCTTTCTTTTTCTTTTGTTCAAGTTCCTTCAATCTCTTCAATCGTTCTTGCGGAGTAAGGTCTTTAAGATCATCTTTAGCCATAATTATCATAGAATTTGAAATGCTATAAAAGCTTCACTCTATAAAACATATGTTTATAAGTAATACTTTAGCAAAATGAAGCAGAGATAGCACCGACTCACTTTTCTGCTGGTGG
>PCYG01000070.1:0-7852 GCA_002763025.1 Candidatus Woesearchaeota archaeon CG10_big_fil_rev_8_21_14_0_10_32_24
ATGGAATCATTTTCTTTAGAAACAAAAGAAATCACAGAATCTAAACTTAGGCATTTTCTTGAAACTTTGCCTCTAGAAGTATTTAGAGTAAAAGGATATATTGATATCAATGGGATAAATCATTTGATTAATTATGTTGGCGGTCGTATTACAATAGAAGAAGCAGAAGGTAAAAATGTTCTTGTGTTTATTGGAGAAGGGATTAAGAAAAAGAAGAATGAAATTGTGTTGAACTTGAAACCTGCATAAGATTTATATAACTCTAAAGTTAACACTCGTTAAACTAAAAGGTAATATCATGAAAAAATTAAAAATATATTTGCTAATTGTTTTAATTACGTTGTCTCTAATTCTCATGGGATGCGCTTCAAAAGAAATTAAGGTGGCTGATTCGCAATCAAAATCAAATGAAATAGATATACCCCAAGAACAACCTACAACCAGCACAGAATCTCAAGAAGAATCAGTTGTAAACATTAATATGGTTGCAAAAAAATGGGAATTCATTCCTTCTGAAATCAAAGTAAAAAAGGGTGACAAAATAAAATTAACAATCTATAGTGAAGATGTTGCTCACGGCATCGTATTACCAGAATTTGATGTTAATCTTCAATTTCAACCAGGCGAAACAAGAGAAGTAGAATTTATTGCCGATAAAGTAGGAATCTTCACATTTTCATGTAATGTTTTTTGTGGAGAAGGTCATGGTGGTATGGTTGGGAGATTAATTGTAGAATAATTTTTTATTTATTTTTTATTAATATTCAGTCCCTGTAGAAACCCTCTTTTTCTTTTGTATTAGTGCCCTGGCTTGCCGAGGTGCACGAGAATAGTGTAACTATTCTCGTAGTATGCGCTGTGATCTAATACAAAGATTATTGAGGGTTTCTACAGATCCTAATATTCAAACTTTGTTTTAAATATTGGTTTTCCTTTAATATATACTGAACGAAAAGTATTTTTGTGAACTTTTCGTTGGTATATACAAACGCTAAATGAATTAAGTTCCAAATTTCATTTAGCGTTGAGTATATACGGCATATCCCAATGCACTAGTGCTAATCAATTCAAAAAACGGATGATAGGGTTCAATATAATTTATTACACCTATAACTCCTAATAAGAAAATAAGAATTTTATTACCTATAGAACAACCAAAACCAAGAAAACCCCCCATCCCTTCTCCCGTTGCTGTGAAATCACATTTGAGATTTTTATTTTTTTTAAGATATTGATGGAAGCTGAGATATGTTCCGGAGAGTAAAGAAGTAAAAAAAAGAAAAATATAATCAAA
This sequence comes from Candidatus Woesearchaeota archaeon CG10_big_fil_rev_8_21_14_0_10_32_24, assembly GCA_002763025.1. Taxonomy (GTDB): domain Archaea; phylum Nanobdellota; class Nanobdellia; order Woesearchaeales; family GW2011-AR9; genus 1-14-0-10-32-24. The sequence goes on from PCYG01000070.1 coordinate 1,295, forward strand.
GAAACTAACAGGAGTCATTCTTGTGAAGTAAACATTTGGAATTAAAACAGTTAAAAAACCCAATAGTACAAAAATAATTAAACTATATAAAAATGCCAATGAGCTTATCTTTATATTTTTCTTTCTTTCAAATGCCTTTTTTTATTTGTTTTCTAATAAAATGAATTAAGAATCCCAAAAACAACACAAACACGACAAATCCAATTATATTAAATAACACGGATTTTTCTAAGAAGAGATTTTGCCAATCATAAAAATTTTGTTTCAAACCAAAAAATTGCAATCCATTTACAAAATTTGTCCCCCTAAAAAGAATAAAGACCAATCCTAAAAGCATAAACAATAAACCTGCAATTGCATTGGGGTAGGTGGTATGATATTCTTTTCCTTTAATTCTAAATATAATTGTTTTATGTAACCATGAAATTTTTTCTAAATGATATTGATCGTAGAAAAATGAAAGAATAAATAATGGTACAAAAATACCTAAAGAATAGGATAACATCAATAATGCCGCAAGGCCATAATTTTGAAATGTACTAATCATTAATAAAACACCAGAGATAATAGGGCCAACACACGCGGTCCATCCGACTGCAAATAATGCTCCAGATGCAATAAGACCTTTCCAGTCTTGTCCAAGTTTGTTACTTATTTTCAAACCAGGAAATCCCTTTCCTAAAAAAATCATACCCCCAAAAATCACGAGAATAATCCCTGCAATAGGAATAATCCAATTTAAATCAGAAAAAACAGTTGCAATCGTTTTTCCGAGAAATGTTGCCAAGAGACCCATGAGAATAAATATACTTGAAAATCCAACAAAGAAATAACTAGTTGCTAATGTAATATTTTTTCGTTCTTTGAACGTAATCGCAAAATATGCAGGAAATAATGGAAGCACACATGGAGAAACTAAGGTTGTCATTCCAGCTAAAAATGCAAGAAAGAATGAAACATTTTGTAAAACCTCCTGAGCCAAACTCTGATTATATTCTATTGATTTCAAAATACCAATTGGTAAATTATAATCGGCTATAACGGAACTAGTTAACGAAATAATTATAAAAACAAATAAAAATAAAAAAAATGTTTTTTTTTTCATTATTTTAATACTCAGATTTTACAATTAGTTATTGAAGACAATGTCTGGAAACTTTGAACTGTCTCATATCTTTTACCATTAATAACCCATGTTGGTCTTGTTTTAATACCTTCTAACTCAGATTCATCATGATAATTGACATACTTGAAAGATTTTCCAAACATTGCTGCCTGTCCTTGTGTGTATTTACACCAACTAATTGCGCCATACATTACTGCACCTTTATCAGAGAGACATTTTGCAAAATTATCATAAGGGCCTGGAAGAGCATAATAAGAGTAAGTCCATATTGTTACAATTAAAATCAAGATAATCATTATTGATCCTCCAATAATTTTAATTTTCTTACTCTTTTTCTGCTTTAGTTCATCAACCTTTCTGAACTTTTCTTCACGCTCCTTTTGATAATTTTGATCAGAGTGATGATGAAAAGGTCCCTTCCTTTTCTTCATTTTTAACCCCCACAACCGCCGCCAACAGGCCCACTTGGCGGAAGTGTACTTCCTTGTGTAGCACAACCCACTACAAAGAATATTGCCATTACCACTAAAATTGAAATAATTTGTGGTTTATGACATTTAATCCATTTATTTAAATTCATTTTCTTTACCCCCAATTTTTAATTTGTTGGGCTTGTATTTTTAACGATTTCTCCAGTTTCTAAATTTTTGTAAACAATTCCTTGTCCAATTTGTTCAATATTTCTAAAAACATAATCGCCATTTGTTTCAATGGTTCCCACATTTTTCCAAATTTGATCAAATCCTTGATAGGCAGCGAGATCTCCTTTTAATATGAGGGTTGGTATGTTCACAAGATTATATTTTTCTTTTAACCGAATACCTTCCGATGAACTAATATCTACAGATTTAATATTTTCAATTGCCATACCCATTTGTCCAAAGATTTGTTGATGAATATTCACATCATAACATTCCTCACAATCTTTATCTGAAACCAAAACTAATTCAATGGACCCTCTTATTTTTCCTGTATTTACTTCTACATAAGGGGCAAGACTTTCAACCACATATGTTCCTTCTATTTTTTTAATTCCTGCCTGTTCTAGGTTTTGGGAAATAGGATATTCTTCAATATCTTCTGAGATTAAAATTGCAGGTAATTTCATAATTTTTAGAGATTCAATCAAATCTTTTCCTTTTTGTTCAGAAACATCAATATTTTTTTCATCAGAGATACTAATCCCAACTTGTTTAAGACTATTTACAAAATTATCAAGGCCTGTACATATGGTACATTTTTTATCTTTAATCATTGTTAATTTTACATTCCCTTTAACATTGCCTGTTAAGGCATCTTGGTAAGGCGCAGGAATATTTTCAAAAATTAATGCATCATCGCTTTTAACAAAACCTTCAAGAGATAATTTATCCACTTCACCCTTCACAATTAGGGTAGGAAGTTTCTTAATATTATATTGTTCAATTAATTTTTTTCCTTCCGTTGTTGTTCTAGAAACAGATAATTCTTTAATAAATTCCACATTTTTACTTTTCAAAGTGTCTTTCACCGTTGAGATATCAAAACAGTTTGCACAGGTACTCGTAAGTATAATTGTTGCAATTTTTGCAGGTTTTAATTTTTCTTTTGAAATCGCAATTTGATTGTCAATAGAACTTCCAAGATTAAACGTAGTAATCACATTAAATAATGAAATTATTACAATGAACATAATACCATACTTAAATAATTTATAATTAGTTTTTTTTTCCATTAGTTTCCACCATCATTTTTAAAATTTATAACACTCAAAATAAAAAAAATAAAAAAATTAACAACCACCTACCATCTCTGGAAGATTTTGCAGATTATTTTTCAATGTAGATCCTGCATCACCATTAGTTGAACTTCCACTAGATGCTGAAACTAAAAATCCACTATTCACTTGGCTTTTAATATTCACAAGTTCAACTGCTTGAACTCCTGCTATTACAATTAATAATCCTAACAATACCGCCATTACAATAAATTTGTTAATTCCATCATTTTTTTTATTAGGAGAACCATGCTCGTGTGTGGTGTGGTGTTCTTTCCTATGCTCTTGATGTTCATGTATTGGATGATCTTCTTTGTGTTCATTTATTTCAAATTCATGTTCCATTTTCTAACAACCTCCTACCATTCCTGGTAAATCTTTTAATTGGCTTGGATCTGATCCCGCAACTTGCATTGCAACTTCAACCATGTTCTTTGGGAAAAACATTGTTTTCCACTTCATTACTTCTCTTAAGACTTGGGCATCTGAATAATCTGTATTTTTCATCAATCCTAATGTTAATCCAAGTAATGCAGGATTATGCTGACAACCACACATCGATTGTCCATCCGGACTTGCACCTGTTGCGCCAAGGCCACAACAATATTCACAACTAACTCCACGAGGTTTTGCTGCAAGACTTAAATAGCGTTGGAATGTAGTAGGGTCTGAATTTTTTATGTCTTGAAGTAAACTTGGGAATAGCTTTGAAAGATAAGTCATTGAATTTATAGGATCATCAAATGAAATTCCACCTAATTTCTGACTATATTCTGGGGTTCCTGTGGGAATCATAAAATTCATGATTTCATCCTGATTCTTCATATTTTGTAATTCAGGAAATATCGTTGCGACAGCCATGGGTGTTGATGTAATTGAAGTAATATCTATGCCTTCAAGGCTTGCCATTTTTCCTCCACTCATTTTTAGGGGAGACTCACTTCCAGTTCCTATATTTCCTCCATTTGAATTAAGTGCACTTGAAATTGCAGAAATCTGGATTTGATTAAAAATAATTATTATTCCTGCAATCACCAATAATATTGCTAAAAATTGTTCTTTTTCATAAATTTTTTTTTCTTTTTTCTTTTTCATTTAATCCTCGCCTCCTTTTATTACCATGAAAAAACTCTTTCCTCAATTTTTGGAATACCTTTAATTGTAATCGTAAACGTTTTAATATCTTGATTTAAATTAAATACTATCGTTCCTGCTGCATGATGACCACTCAATGTTGGGGCAGATTTAGGATAGATTTCTTTATGATCATATTTAAGAGTTATAAGATTTGATAAATCATATTGACTTAAATCAACGGAATGTGTGTTTGCAGAAATATCTACAACAAAACTCCCTTTTATAATACCTTTTGGTGTTAACGCAACAGACACCTCTCCAGGATTTGTGGTTCCTGTAGATATAGTATCATACCCCTCTTGAGAGCTTAAAACACCTTCTTCTTCTCCAGTGGATGGTATAACAGATGAATTTTTAGTTGACTGACCTAAAACAATTACAACACTATTTATTAATAGTACAATTGATATTATCCCAATAATAATAAGAGGCACATAAAAAAGTAAATTTTTTGTTTTTTTAGAATTCCAGGTAATAGACTTTTCTTTAATTAATATGATCAATCCTGTTAATGCAATTGCACCACCAACTGTCCAAAAAATAATATTGAAAGATCGTACTACTTGGAACGGTGTTCCCGCAGTAATTAAACCAAAATTAATGAGAATTAACGATTTTGAAATACATCTTTTCTTGAAGTAAAAAAATAAAGTTATACTAAATAATAACACTGCTATAATCCAAACTGGAATTACTATTGTGGTAAAAAATGCAAGAGGCATTCCCACAACAGTAATACCAAGAACACTTAATAACCCTATCAATCCAAGACAGATATTATGGCATACTTGCCACGATCCAAAGATACTCGCTACACCTGAAATACTCCCAGTAGTACTTGCAATCTTTTCTTTTAAATATTTCATTTTTTCTTAATATTTTTCCATAATTTGTAAATCCACAAATATACTAATATCACTAACCCTACAACTAATAAAATATATAAAATACTAAAAAAATTCCAATATCCTCCACTTAAGCCCATCATACCATATCCTGTTCCCATCATTGTATTGCCTCCTTGCATCATACCCATTATTCCTGCACCAAACACGCCAATATCCTCTTTACAGTAAAATTTCTTAGCCATATTAATGTGGGTTTGTTTTAATTGAGCAGAACCTTCACCGCCCATCATATCATCCATTGTTTCATGGGCCTCTCCTGGATGCATCTTTTCCATATAATAATCCCCTATAAATTCTAATTGTTCTTCTGAAAGATCATTACAGGGGATCTCTGCATTAATAATTGCTTCTGTCTGTTCAAAGGAAGAATGACTGTGCCCTGCATTCGCCATCACATTTGCAATTAGTACAATAAACACCAACACCCACAACATATTTTTTAATTTCATATTATCACCTAAATTTTTATAAATTCAAATGTGCTTCCATCATGGTTAATTGCATAGACTGTCCACGTCCCACTTTTAGACCCTGGCATTCCTGGAGCTCCTGAAGGCATTCCCGGTAAAGCAATTCCTGCAATATCTGGCTGTTCTACCATCATTTTTTCAATAGCTTCAATTGGTACATGACCTTCTACAAAGTAATTTTCTATTTGTGTAGTATGACAGCTTCTCATATCCAGGGGAATTTTATAACCATCTTTAATAGAATCCAAATTATCATCAATTTTTATTGTTACATCTAATCCTTGTTTTTGTGCATATTGTGAATAAATTCCACAACAACCACAACCAGATGTTTTTAAAATAGTAATTTTAGTTTTGGAAAGTTCAGAATTATCTGTAGGGGGTGCAGCTTTAGTACAACCAGATATAATCACTAGGGCAATCAAGATCACTGTTAATATTATAAATTTCATCTGCGTCATGTGAATCACCTAAGAAACATAGGAATGAAACGCTATATATATATAACGACGAAACTAGTTTCAGCCCAATTTAAAATGGGATTAATAAGTGGGTTCTCAATTAAAAATTTGTATTTACATATAATTTTCCATTATCAATCTCTATTTTTTTACAAAGATCCATCTGCGGAAAATCTTTTAGTGAAGGATATCTATATGGTCCAGTTGCAGGATAGCTTACAGGAAATTGATGTATCCCCTCTCAATTGAAAATCCAGGCTTTTCTCCCTGAAATTAAAGGTTCAATTTTTCTTGGTCTAAAATAATCAGGAACCTCTTCAACAGACCTCTCTAAATCATATAACAGAAATGTCCAATATAAATCGCGTTTTCGGTGTTACCAATGAAATTTACGAATGTGATATTTATGAACTGCAAAACGAGAGTTTTCTCGTAATACTTTTCCTTGCTTATTTCTTCTTCGTAATCTACTTTTAAGTTAAATCCCTATTTCACCATTAAGAAGATTTACACCATATTTATGTGATGAAGGAATGCCTATTGTTTCACCTAACCACTATCTATGACATATTTCAACGAGATTTAGAAAAATTATTAATTTCATTTTGACACCAGGATTTTTATGATGTTCACAGGACAACCTCGTGCTGCTCGTTCATTTGCTTCTAATTCATCCATACGAATTTCAACTACAAAAACA
>PCYG01000070.1:7864-8785 GCA_002763025.1 Candidatus Woesearchaeota archaeon CG10_big_fil_rev_8_21_14_0_10_32_24
GTTCAACACATGAATTACATCCAATACATTTGTGCCTATAATGTGCAATTTTAGGCATTTTTAGCCTCTTCAAAAATAAGTTTCATTAATTTTTCTACAAATTCTTGATCTAAATTAGATTTTTGTTGAAGCTCTTCAATAATTTTCTGTTCTCGCAACAAATCTGTCCGTGGTATTTTTATTGTATCTTTAAGACTCATAATTTCTTTTGTAATTTCAAAACGTTTTTCTAATAAATCAATTAAAGTGATATTAAGTTCATCAATTTTTTTTCTATGATTATGCAACATTGTTATCCGCGTCCACAATTAAAAATAATTTATCATTAGGCCGTACTTTCTCAGAAACAGGGAATGTAATTTCATCACCTTTCACAGCAGAATCAATAGTTTGTTCATCTTTATATAAAGATTCAATATTAATTTGAATAACGCCAGTAGTAGGTCCTGTAATCAAGATTTCATCTCCTACTTTCACTTCTCCAGCTTCCAATTGAAATTCTGCAATCTTAGGTGTCATAAAATAATTTGTAGCTAGCCCAAGATACTTTTTTTCTTTTGTTGTTTTAGAACCATAGACCCCGCTCCATTCACCCAATTGTTTTCCTAAATAATATCCACCATGCCAGAACCCTCTGTTAAACACAGATTCCAATTTTTCAGTCCAGATTTTAATTTTGCCTTCAGTATAAGTTCCATTTAAGTAAGAATCAACAGCTTCTCTGTAACATCCAACCGTCGTATGAACATAATCAGCTGCGCGTCCACGGCCTTCAATCTTCAATACTTTTACGCCAGCATCAAGAATTTTATCAATAAATCCAATAGTGCACAGATCTTTAGGAGACATAATATATTTATTTTCAATACGTAATTCATCGCCAGTTTCTTCATCAATTACTTTATAAGATCGTCTACAATT
>PCYG01000070.1:8835-9443 GCA_002763025.1 Candidatus Woesearchaeota archaeon CG10_big_fil_rev_8_21_14_0_10_32_24
TCTTCAATTTTTTCTGTAATGCGTTTAACTTGCGCAAACGTTAACTCTCTTGCTAAGACAATCACATCTGCAAAATGTGCATAGAATTTGACAGTTTCAAAATTACTTACATTGGCTTGCGTAGAAATATGAACTTCTAATCCAATTTCCTTCGCATACGACATTGCTGCAACATCACTACAGATTGCTGCAGTTACCCCTTCCTTTTTCGCACTATCGCAAATTCTTTTCATCAAAGCAATATCGTGATCATACATGATTGTGTTTAATGTAAGATATGTTTTTACATTATGTTCTTTACAAATCTTTACAATTTTCTTCAAATCTTCAGTGGTAAAATTATTCGCAGCTCTGGCTCGCATATTTAATTGTTCTATGCCAAAGTATACAGAGTTTGCACCTGCATTAATCGCAGCCATCAGTGATTCATACGAACCCGCTGGTGCCATGATTTCTATTGATTTATTCATAACCTTCTTATTTTGAACCTACTTTTTAAATTATGTGTATCTTTTAAGGTAATTGTTTAGCTTTCTGAAACAGAGAAAGCACCAATTTATGAACGTTTATCGACTCTAACATTTCTTTGCGGGTGGGGGAAGCCCCTT
>PCYG01000044.1:0-6741 GCA_002763025.1 Candidatus Woesearchaeota archaeon CG10_big_fil_rev_8_21_14_0_10_32_24
TTATTTGATCTTCTTTTGTAAGTTTCTTATCTCTTTTGAAACTAAATAAGTTTAATTGAACCATTAGAAGTGTTATTTGTAGACGACAAAATAAATTTTTCTATTAACTATTTAGTAAGTTCCAGATTTTTCAGTGCCCGAACTTTAACCCAGCTTGGGAAATAATGGGTCAAAAACCTAACCCCACCATACTTCAGATTTAACATACCAAAATAAGAGTATTCCTTAAAACAATAGTTCCATCAACATAATACATTTAAACGAAAATTGGTATAGCTTTTTTATGATTTATGGAGTTACAGGAAATTATGGATCAGGAAAAGATACTGTAGCCGAAATTCTAGAAAAATTAGGTTTTGAACACATTTCTTTTTCAGATATTTTAAGGGAAGAATTACGAAAAGAAAAAAAAGCGATTACAAGAGAAAATTTAATTTCAATAGGAAATAAACTGAGAAAAGATAATGGCCCAAAAATATTAGCTCAACTAGCTCTTAAAAAAATCAATACTTCTAAAAATTATGTATTTACATCTATTAGAAATCCTGCTGAAGTCAAATTATTACAAGAACGACAGGATTTTGTATTTGTAAATGTTACAGCTCCAGAAAATATACGCTTATCAAGAATTGTTTCACGAAATCGAGAAAATGATCCTAAAACATTAAAAGAACTTCAGAAAAAAGAAAAAAAGGAAAATTCAAAGGATAAAAATGCCCAACAATTAAATGAAGTTGCAAAACTTGCAAAAATTGTAATCAAAAATGATTCTTCTTTAAATGAATTAGAATTCAAAGTTCAGAAAATGATTCAAGACTTAGAAAAAAATTTACCTTACCATAGACCTTCATGGGATGAATATTTTGTAGAAATAACAAAACAGGTTGGCACCCGAGGAACATGTGGGCGAGGAAGATCAGGGTGTGTTGTTGTTAAAGATAACCACATTCTTGTAACTGGTTATGTGGGATCACCAAAAGGACTTCCTCATTGCGATGAAATAGGGCACGAGTTTAAAAAAATGTTAAAAGAAGATGGATCCATTTCAAACCATTGTGTTCGTGGAGCGCATGCAGAACAAAATGCAATCTGTCAAGCGGCAAAATTAGGAATACCCTTGGAAGGATCTACACTTTATTGTAGAATGACTCCTTGTTATGTATGTGCTAAATTAATTATCAACTCAGGAATCATACGAGTAATTGCAATTAATGATTACCAATCATCTCAAGAATCTAAAAGAATCTTTAAAGGATCTGGATTAAAATTAGAAATTCTTAATTTAGAAACTGTAAAATATTGACAAGTTTTATATAAAAGATTACATTCATTTTAAAAAAATGATAAAGGATTTTCTTGTTCCAGGTAATAATCTACGTGATCTTTGTGTAGATCTAATAAATACAAGTGCTAAAGACAAATGGGATAACAATGATTTAAAAAAAATGTCAAAGGCAATTGAAGAAATGAAAAATATTCTTGCAAAAATTGAATTAATAAAAAAAAAATTAAAAATTTAATTTCTAGATTCAAATGTCTTCAAACCCAGTTTCAGTTACCATGAAACATGCTTCTCCATCAGCAAGATTTGGTGCATCAATTAATTTTGCAACACGTGATCCTTTTTTCCCTTTTCTTAAATAAATCCGGAATGTAGATGCATGCGCCACGATATGCCCACCAATGGATTGCGTTGGGTCACCAAAGAATTGATCCGGTTTTGCCATAACTTGGTTTGTTAAATAAACACAAATGTTATGTGAATTCGCAATCTTTGAAAGGACATGCATATGCCTATTTAATTTCTGCTGTCGTTCAGCTAGTGTACCACGACCAATAAATTCTGCCCTAAAATGAGAAGTTAAAGAATCTACAACAACAAGTCTTACATTTTTTCCTTGTTCTGTAATTAAACTATCTACCTTTTCTGCAAGAAGCATTTGATGATCTGTATTGTACGCTTTTGCAACCATAATTCTGCTTAACGCATTATCATGATCTAAACCCACACCATCACAAAATTGTTTAATTCTTTCTGGACGGAATGTGTTCTCTGTATCAATATAAACCACAGTAGCTGTTGGATCTGCTTTCAACGCATTTACAGCTAAAAGATGTCCTACTTGTGTTTTTCCAGAACCAAATTCACCAAAACATTCGGTGATTGCACCTGTTTCAAAACCCCCGTGCATTAATTCGTTAAAGTTTTCACTTCCAATAGATATTCTTTGAACTAATTTACGTTTCTGAAGAATATCTAATCCTGTTTCAAAACCCATCTTCATACTATCACGTGCAGCATTTACCATCTTCCGTGCAACTGCTTCTGAAACTCCGGCTGACTCACATAAATCTCCTAAAGATGCAACGGCAATAGACATTAAATCGTGGAATCCTGCAGATTGTAGTTTTTCTGCTGTTGCCGCACCTACACCAGGAAGATCTTGTACACCTAATTTTTTCTCCTCTTTTTCTTTCTCTTTTTTTACTTTAGGTGAAGCTGATTTAAATTCTGGTTCCGTAAGCTCCGCTGAGGATCTCGCAATTTTATTGCTTTGTTCTTCTGGAATTGCTTCCACTTCAATATCATTAATTTCTGTTTGTTCTTCCATTGTTAATTCTAGTTTATTCATTTTATGTACCTCTTTATACTTATATATATTTATGCACTTAAGACCAAGAATTCATAGGCCTTCTCTAACACTAATTTTGCCTTTGGCAAATCATTCACACGGAAAGAATTTGTAGATTGCCATTTTCCCTCCTTATCAGTATAATTTCGTTCTAAAGAAATTGTTTTATATTCAGTTGGTTCACCTTGTTGATTTTGACCTCGGTTTGCCCATACGGTAGCCGATACGGCACCTGCCCTAAACTTTTTTTCTGGGGTGTTACCCACACGTTCTTCTACTACAACTAATGTTTCATTTGTTTCATATTCTTGTTTATTTTTTTTCATTTTTTTTACCTCTTGCTTTCGCGTTTTATTTCAGCCAACACAAAGGTTGGTGAGGTGTAGCCAATGTTTGACTACAAGAACTAGATTGGAGAGGGGGTTTAAATACTCTACCCGTAGCTGTCCAGTGTGGGGCGTGGTAAGATTAAAAAGGTTAAAATTGCAGAATTAACAGGGTTTAGGGCTTTATCACACTAGACAAATGTAATCTTAAACTAAACTTTAATGCCATAAATATACACATCTTGCTTGAACCAAAGTCGTCTAATTTTATATGATGCTTTCAAGTTATTAGCCTTCATCAACTTTATCATTTCGTCTTTATTATGAACTTCATTTGCATTAGGTGCAACATTTAAGAAATGCGAACCCACGTAAAAACAAAATTTACCATTTTTAGATAACGCGTTAGAGACATTTCCCACAAATTTATCCATATCTGTGACATAACCTAAATCATTATATGAAATAAATATATTTCCTTTTACAGGAACTTGTCCTTGTCTTACATACATTGTTTTAATATTAAGTTCTTTCAACTGTTTCACAGCTTCTTTAGTAGAATTAATTGCAATCAAAGATTCATATTTCATTTTCTTTCTTAAAACTAAACGAGATAAAATGCCTACTGGAGAATTGTAATCTATAATTTTAGAATTCTTATTAAAAGGACCAACAAAATTAAACAATCTTATATTCCCTGTATGTAACCGAGGTAATTTATGAAAATGATGTGTTAATTTTACAATCATTTCTTTTCGTAAAGAAACATATTTTTGATCATAGAATAATTCTATTGCAAAGTAAGCTGGTATTCCAAAGAGAATTAAAGATCCTGAAACACGTAAGATATCTAAAGCACCATGGGTCTCTTTGATAAACATCACAAGTAAAAAAATCATAAATCCGATTGTGAATAATGGCCCCACTTTTCCAAATGGTACTTTAAAATCACGTTTCAAATTTGGTTTCTTGTATCGTAATATAACAACTGCTAATAATACTGAAGAATATAACACGAGAATTAAAGGAATCAGCATGTGTAACAAAGTTTCATAAGAACCAGCTCCAATAAATACCAAGGTACTAACTACCAACACTTGAAACACAATAGAAACGTAGGGGCTTTTATGTTTTGGATGAATTTTTGCAAATTGTGTAAAAAATAATTTATCTTCAGCGATTGCCATTAACAAACGTGGCGCGGTTACAATCCATCCCGCTGTTGCACCAATCACAGAAACAAAAATAAGTAATGAAAAAACGAAGCCCCCTAATTGTCCAAAATGTGCAATTCCTAAATCGCGTAAAGGCGCAGCAGATTCAGCAAATTTTTCCCAAGGAATTGTGCCCATTGCTGTAAATGCAAGGAGGAACGCTAAAACTGCAATTACAATTGTACCTGTAATTAATGCACGAGGCATTACTTTAGTTGGATTTTTTGTTTCTGCAGCTAAAAAAATTGCGGATTCCCATCCAAAAAATGTTTCTGCAATAAAGAAAATGGCAAGTACAATACTCATTGTAGGAAACACAAAAAAGGGAGATAGATTGGAAGGATTAAAGTTAAACAACCCCGGAATAATAATACCAATCACCGCAGTCAATGTAATTAATGAGAAAGTAACCAACACATAAGTAGATGTATTCATTCCTCTAAATGCAACAAAACTAAATACAAGAATTAACACAATTGCGGTAGGGATGTAATATTGGGGACTACTTGGAAGAAGATATTGTAGTGCACCGAGAATCAACATTGCGATGGTAACAGATCCCGAAATAGATGTTGTCCACCCAATCACAAAGGATGCAAACCTTCCATATGCTTGCTTTCCAAATTCATAAACACCGCCTGCTTTTGGAAACATACTTACCAATTCTCCAAAACACATTGAGATATAAATTGCAATCAATGCAAGAATAACCCATGAAATTAATGATGCGGGGCCAGCATATTTTGCACCTGCAGAAGTAAGAAACCAAATTCCTGTCCCCATTATTGAATTAATTGTGATAAGAAGAATGACTCTAAAACTTAATACCCCTTTCAATTTTTTCTCGTGAGGTTGAACTTTTCGTATTTTACCTTCTTTAACTTGGCTTTTTAATCTCACAATTCTGGGAACCCTCGTCCCAAACCTTATTAATCTAATCATCCTTGATAATTTTGTTAAACGAGCGGCTTTCAAAGCTCTTGCAGCTCTTGCTAACAATCTCAACCCTTTCAAACCTTGTAATAATGCTAATCCTTCAATACCCCAAAAAATGAATGGAAATGGAATTGTTGCGATGATATCTATCCAATATTTTTTAACATACAAACCAAAATGGGGGGTATCTTGCCATCTATAATACAAATCAATTGCAAAAATTATGATTACATATGCATCAAAAAAATCTAAACTTAAAACAAACCATCCAGGAATATCATAAAATAATTCAATAATTGTAAATGTTAAAAGAAGAATTAAAGAGGGAGGAATTAAATTTTGTACAATTCTATCTAATTTAGTCTGACGCATTAACTTACCTCTTAAGTAATAAATAAATAATTAAGGTTCTTAAATGTTTCCCTCAATAGAATTATTAGTATGAAATGTTTATTCAACCTTTTCTAATCGTGCAATTTCTTCTTGAGCATCTGCTTTTTCAACCATTTGTACATTAAACTCTAACCGATTAAACATGTCATTCATTTTCACACGCCCCATTAATTTGAATTGCTCACCAAACAATGAAGTTTTTACTTCTTCAAACTTTGCAGGATTCTCTTTATAGACCCCCATATCTGTTTCTTCTTTATTCAGAAGATTATTTGTTTGATTTTTCCAAAAGATTCCTCGAATATTACCTGTACCATCATCTACAACCAAATTCATCACATAAGATAATAAAGGCTTAACTTCTCCATGGGTTTCACACGTATATGCACCTGCAGATTCACGCACACGTTTATTACATTCAGAACATACTTCAAAAAATCGTGGATCAAAAACTTGAACGACTGTACCTAAAATTTCAACACCTTCTTCCCCACCTTGTAACTCTTCAATAGATTTTCGTGCAAATGTTGTCATTGCTTGACGTACATTTTCTATAACCACACCTTCGGGGTTTACTTCAATTTCACCATTGTTTCCTAAATGAACTTCTTTTCCACCTTTATTTTCACGCACGTATGCATTTTTGATTATAAGAATATCATGTTCATTTACCTGTTCAAGTAAATCTACTTGCTCATTCCAAAAGACAACTCTGATGGTAGAGGTTTCATCACCTAACACTAAAGAACATACCTTTCCCATGGATTCTCCTTTTGCAAATTCACGCGTTTCAAATTTCCTTACAACTTTTCCAACAGTTGTCACAGATTTCATACCAGCATAAATATCCTTAATTTTTAATTTTTCTTCAGTAGATTGCGTTAATTGAATGCCCAGCTCATTTGCAATAATATGGGCTGCACCCTCTTCACTAATTAAACCAGAAAGTTCGCTAATTTTTGATTTTATTTTAATCTCTAGTTCTGTTGCAGAAATTTTGCCACTTTCGGCAATTTTTTGTTTTAATTCAGATAATGGAATTTTATACATAATAGGCACCTCACTTACATTTTAAACCAGAAGTATGACTTATAAGGTTTTAGATACTTGACAAGACATTTTGGATTTTTTTAGGAAAAATCAAAACCCCAACCACAGCAAGCTGTGGGGTATGTTTAAGTTAATATTGGGTTTTTGGTGCAAAAAATGAGTCTCATTTTTGCACTAAAAACAACTTTG
>PCYG01000044.1:6782-13423 GCA_002763025.1 Candidatus Woesearchaeota archaeon CG10_big_fil_rev_8_21_14_0_10_32_24
CTTAAAATCTTGCTTCCTTTGACACAAAATGGAACCGTTCTTCCTTCAACTTTAAATTGATTTGATCCACAATCTGTATATTTCCAGTTTACTTTTTTATGTTGATCAAGACACGCATTAAGATCATTATTTTGATTACATTTTTGTAAGATTTCTAGTAATTCTGATTTGAGAACTTCATATTCATTAAAACTATACCCCAATAAAACATGAAAATTCTGTGGAAATTCATAAATGGCCATATTATATTGGGGATTTAAAGAAGTTACATTTAACATCTTTTTACCTTTTCCACGAACTTCCTGACCTTCAATAGAAACATCAAAGGTATCTCCTTCAAATAATTCATTAAAAGTTAATCCAAATTCTTGTGAAACTTCAGGAAAACAATTTAAACCTAATTTATTCAATCCAAATGTTTTACCACAAGGAGAATCCTCATAATACCCTCCACGTGCTGCTAATTGTAATACGCTTTTCCGCAATACTATCCCTGCATTTTGATCTAAGTTATGTAAATCTTGTTCTCCTTGATACACAAAATCTTGTAAAAATGTGGTTTGCCATTCGCCTTTTTCTTTCACACTAACGTCTACACTATGTGACATAATGATAAAAAACGTAAATGCACCAATTAAAAAAAGAGGGATCCAATGAAATATGCTTGCTTTTTTATTCATTTTTCTTGAACACCACCGTAATTAAAGGAACATTTTTGTTTGTAGGATTTACTAATTGTAATACGGATTCTGTTTCCCCACTTGAAATAAATCTATTACTAAAAGACATTTTATAATCTTTTTTTTGAATGTAATCTTGTGCATTGTACACTTCAACAGCACCTTCTAAATCATATTTATTAAAGAACCCCTTTGTCTTTGCTTCAAATAAATTAGGATTATTTTTATTAAATGCATAGAGTATAAGATCTTGCATTGTCGTTTGTACACCATTTAAATTCGTTGCGGTATTTAGGAAAAATAAATGAGTTCTCGTTGTATCAACAAAATTTATTTTTTCCATGGTAACATCTTTATTATCACTAACATTGAAATAAAGTACGCCACCAATAAGAATTAATCCGAGAACTAATAAAACCGTCATAAATATAAAATCCATCATGTCGTCCAAAAATCCTTTTTTATCTTTGAATAATCTCATCTGCTAATTGATACCTTCATGTGCGTCTCAATAAATTGATCCCCACTTTTTACAAACACTTTCTTTTTGGGAAGTTCAAATTTTACTCTATTAAGAATAAAATTATTGGTCATTAATTTGTCTTGCGTAAAACCATCTACTTCAATACCAAAATTGAAATCTTTCAATCCAGTTGCACTTGAAGAGGTTTGATAGCACCTATTAAGCTGATCTTTGTTTAACTTAAGTGGATCAATCACATCGGGAAATATTCTCCCTGTTTTTGTATCCTTATACGCGAAACAATCTTCTGTATGTGTAAATCGTAATGCGATAATCTCAGCTTCAAATTCTTCTGGTATGCCAAGTTGGCTATTTTGAAACATGGATAAGATCATTGCAAACGCAAAAATGGTCATGGTAATCACTATACCTGCAAGCATCCAATACAAGGATTTTCGTGTTACATCAAATACCATATTAGCATTTTCCTAATTTTATTTCTTTTTGAAGTGTTTTTTCTAAACACACATTTTTCTGTGTTTCCACAAATCCTGATACTTTGTAATCTGACGGGACATGGAATATTTTTTGAATTGAACTTTTAGTTTTACCAGCTTCCCATACTTCCACAGAATTTTGTTTTAATACAATATTAAAAGGTGTTAAATCCCCTGGATAATTTATAATAGCATGCTCAGGAGAAGCCACTAATGTATTTACCATTAATCCAAAATCGTTTGCTAAATTTACTTTATTTGAAGTTTGAGATGTTGCAAATTTCTCCGCAATGCTAAACGCCATAAACACCACTAAACCCACAATAATTATCTCAAACATAATCATAAGAGTAATATTTCCTTTTTTATATGAAAACATCATGACACCCCTGTAATCCTAATAGAATCTTGTTCTCTTAACATATAAACTGTAGACCGACGATTAACTTCATAGTAATTTACAGAATCCCACGATGAATCAGAGACTAAATTTCGTTCAATCAAAAAACCATTTTTACATTTATATGAATTAACTGAATGGGATTCACCAAGACTACAAGTATCTATTGTAATATCAAAATCAAAATTGTCACATAAAAATCTATGTGGTTTCACCTCAATAGTTCTTGATAACCGAGAGATTTCAAACTCTGATTTTCGTAAAAGACAGATACAATTTTGGTCCTCTTTACATGCTGCCGGTTTTTGAATATTTAGGTCAATATTGAAATCACCTTCTGCATCTATCACCACATTAACTTGAAGTTTATTTTTTTCATAATACACAATTGCTGTTTGAGCATCTAAAATTAACAATGTACTAAACCGATCCCCTGCTTGTTTTTCTTTTACAAACTGATGTAATTCTGCAACGAATTTAACAAAATTATCTTTGGCTTGCTCACTTGTTCGTGTAGCAGCATCTATAATTTTATTGACAAAAATACAAGAAGGAACAAAAATAATAATAGCAAGAAGTATGGTCACTAAAAATTTTACCATAATACCTTTCCGGTTCCAATTCATTTTTTGATCCACTCTTTATCCTTACATTCATAATCTTGACCATTTACACTAATAGTCGCTTTATTATTTTGTCCACATCCAACCCAAAATCCTCGGTTACACAAAAGAGAACCAGATGTAGGAGGTGCTTTCCATTTGTAAGTAAAAAGTATGCGAGGATTATCTTCATTATCTACAGAATGGTAAGATGTTTGGATTGCGGATGCATCAATATTTGAATAGGTTGATTGAGAAATAATTGTACCATCTGCAAATTGTTTCTGACCACAATCATTTTGATCTAAATATATATCTTGTTCACTTGCCATAATCCAACAATTAACAGTTAAGGGTTGCTTTACATATTCGTCACCATCACAATCGTTATCTTCAGTAGGACAATTTGCTTGTGCATCCCCCACCCATGTTGAACATGCTTGTCTAACTATTCCTTGTTTAGAAGAATCACTATCTTGTGCAAAAATTTCTAAAGATCTAAAATGTTGTAAAGCTTGTTCATCAGGTGTACGTATGGAATTCCCATCTTCTTCTGATGGACTTTTTCCGCAAGGATTAATAAGCCCACAAGCAGTATCTGTATTATATTTTTGTTTATCTGCATTCTTTTGAGCTAATGTGAATTCGGCAGGACATCCTCTATAAACCGAAGCATAATCACCAGAAGTACATGGACATTCATCGGCTGCCCCCTTAATATCATCACAATCGGGATCTGCATCAATACCCCCAATTTTTGATTTGATAGAATCTCCAAAATCAAAAAGATGTGGGAAGAACGTGCCAATAATAACCACCAAAATAACTATTGCAAGAATTAAAGTGATCAACTTCCACATCATCTCTCCCTTTTTATTCACCTGCAATATCCCCCGATCCACACATCTCTTGTGCAATTTGTAAATTTCCTAAGTAAATAGAACTAACATCTCGTTCTCCATAAAATGTGGTTAAAATATTTTTAGCTCCACTATATGCCATAGCACTACCTGTTAAAAGTGCACCTGTCCCTAGTTTAGCTGCGCCTGCAACCACTGCTACTTTGGTAGTAAGGCCTGCTCCAGCAAGTGCTGCTCCTCCTGATCCTAACATACCTGATGATGCGGCGGCGGCGGCTGCGGTGGCGGTTTCGGCAGCAACTGTAGCGGCTGCAGATGCTTCAGCGGCAGCTGTCACAATTGCTGTTGCGGAAGCTCCTGACGCTGTTACCGCCGTAGATGTAGCTGCAGCAGCGGTAGCGGCAGCTGCGGCTTCAGCAGCAGTGGCCACAGCAGCGGCTGGTGCGGCACAAACACCAGCAGTCCCAACAACACATGCAACAATCAATGTACCGACTACAACTACGCCAACAACAACAACTGCACCAACAATAATTTTTCCAGCACCTTTCCAGGCTTCTCCATCGCCAACTTCTCTATTCTTTGGCATCATGGAAATCGCATATCCTTCACGAGGTAAAATCGCAGGTACTGTAAACACTACTCGTCCTGGACCACCATACGTTTGAATATAATCTAAATATGTTTTACCTTTATTTTTATATTTATGAGTGGTCAAATAATTTTCCATTTCTCCAGCCATAATTGGGCCACCCTTAATGTCATCTTGTGCAATATTAATGGTATAACAATTAAAACATTTATTTTCCGTTTCACCGAAATCAAATACTGCAGGAATTATTGAAAAATCAGAACTATGTAATAATTCTTCATATTTGCCTTCACCAAACATCTCCCAACATCGTGCCATAGAATCTGCAACTTCTTTCTTGATTTTTTCACGATCTCCTGTAGTACGTTTATCTATAGTTCTACATAAAGCGGGAACAGGTTTTAATTTTGCTTTAATTGCCCAACTGTCTTCACTTCCTAATTTAATGGTGGTTGCAACTCGTAATGCAATACTTTGTTTACATAACATTTCTGCTTCAGTATTATCATCTTGATTTACAAATCTCAATAGCACACCAGAAATAACGATGAATGCAATTAATGTAATCATAATACTTACAATGAATCCTGCCGTCATTCCTTTTTTATTTATGAACATAGTTTCACACCTTGTACATTATCAAAATAATCGTTATCAATGCCGTCATCATCCGCATTTACTGCTTTATTTGTGGGAAAGAAACAAATGTTTTTTCCGTCAGGTGTGAATAGCCACCCATTATTTTCCATATTATCTCCTTCATCATTGATTGGATTCTTTTCTTCAGGAAAATCTGCAACTGAAATACCATTACCATCTGATGTTGTTGCACCAAATTTATATGATAATATTACAGCGCTAACTGGCATGAAATAATTCCCAGGATTTAAAGAGGTCTTATCAAAGAAACGTGCAACAAAATTTGTTGTAATTTCTTCACTTCCTCCTATCACGCACGGCACCATATTTTCAAATTTATCTTCTAATGTTGTATCAACTTGTTTTCCACCGGCCCCACTATGCACAACTAATTTTGAATCTGTATTAGAGATACGCACAAAAGAAATAGATGTTCGTTCATTTCCATCTCTAAAATCGTCAAACACGGGACCTTTCACAAAACAATTTTCATTGCCTGGTTTTAGCATTGTTTCATTAATAATTTTAACTAACTCTTTAATTTTAACAATATGATGTACAGGTGTAATAATCTCGCTTCCATTAAGAGCGTTCTCTCCAAACGTAAGATCTGGTGCTACAACTTTTGCACTGGAAATAACATCTTTCAAATCTTCCCATGCACCACCTTGACCAAAAAAAATAAAGAGAACTACAACTAATAAAATAAGAGGTATAATGTAAAACACTAATTTAGTTGCATATCCCATGATTATAAAAAATTTTTGAGGTTGCCAAGTAACGTATCAGATTCAGATCCAATTGATTGCCATAAAATTGTTGCAAGGATTAAAAGGATCATTAATATAATTAAGGTCACAATTAATTTCATTTCCATTCCTTTTTTGTTGGATTTCATGGGTTTATTAAATCAAATTTTCCTTTAAGACCTGTCACAAAAACAATAAAAATAATCAAGGCCAACATTAAAACTACAATCAAGGTGATGGTTGCATTGCTCATTCCTTTCTTTGATATCACTTTCCTATTATTCCATAAAGAAAAAAAAGAAGTGATCATTTTATGTGGTTAATTTTTTTCCACCACCAACACAACAAAATTGATCTGTGTCAAAAGCATCTTTAGGACATTCAATGCTAGGATTAATGGTACCATTACCACAATCGGCTTTAGGCATACATGATCCAGCATAACATGCACTGATTCCAACTTTAGCACGACCGGTGCTACTCGTAAACATAAAAACAAGAACAACCAATACAATGATTGCGAGAACTGCACCAATGATAATCCACCACATGTCAGCTCCACCTTTTTTGTTCATTATTTTATCCCCAAATACAACCAGAGTTTCCTTCACAGGTTAATTTGTCTGCACTAAAATCTTTACATCTGTTAATTTCATTTTTATATTCTGAAACCGCATTATCTTGATCTTGAGATGTAGTCGCTGAGGAATATGCATTCATGAATGTTGATTCAGCACTTCCTGAAGGTTGACAATCACCATATGTTAAAGATAATGTTGTTAATTTAAGTTTAGCATCTCCTGCAACATCACCAGTTTTATCTGCGAAATCTACTGAAGAACCTGTGAAAATTACCGCTAATACTACCAGTACAATTAGCGCCAATGCCGCTATAATAATTACATTTAAAGAAAGCCCTTGCCCTTTTTTATTTAATACCATCTATGTTCACCTCATTTTTAATATAAACATCCTTTATAAAAGAAGGTAAAGTATGTATATAAACCTTACGTAAGTTTCATTAAAATTAGGAGGAATATTTAAATAAAAAGGGCTATTATTAGCTTCCATGTCATTAGAATCAATTACAGAACATACGTTCTTACAAAAAGTACGTAATAACATTTCTTTAAAATTTTCTGGATTAGCATTACTTGGT
>PCYG01000002.1 GCA_002763025.1 Candidatus Woesearchaeota archaeon CG10_big_fil_rev_8_21_14_0_10_32_24
CAGTTTGTTCTGCTTGGAATCTTAAACGAATACCAAAAATTTAAAGTATCTGGTGGCTTGGAATCGCTTAACTTAATGACATTGGGAAGCCCCTTACGGGGTGCCCGCAGTGCAATCCCACCAGCAGAAAAGTGAGTCGGTGCTATCTCTGCTTCATTTTGCTAAAGTATTACTTATAAAAAATTGCAGATATATATGCGTCCCAGTTTGGTAAAAGATATTCTTGACCCAAAGCAGTATCTCTTGCAGAACTTGAAACAATTTCGTAGGCTGTTGCATGATGTTTTGTTCCATAATCTTCTAATTCCCAACGTGCAGATTCATTGGCTCTAAATTCAGAACATTTAGGCCCATTATTATTTTGAAACCCAACAATTTCAGAAATCCTTTGCCCTTCAAACTTTTCTCCAGCCCCATTTACTAAACTTCCTAAATCCTTATTAAAATTAATTTTTTCCATTTTTAATCCTCCTAAGAAATAAAAATAATCCTCAACATAAATCTTCTTATTTTACAACATCCACTTTCAATAACAACGCTTCCATGCCCTTCTTATGGCCTGCACCGACAACCGCCAATATTCGTTTATCAGGATGCTTTCTCATTAATTTAACTAAGGATTTAACCATGTATGTGTTCCTATCAGAAATCAAAGTTTTATACACAGAGGGATATTTCTTACTCATTTGAGCAACTAACTTTTCAATAACTTCTTCAGCTGGCACTTTAGATAAATCAAAATTATTTAGTCCTAACTCTTTCATTTGTTTTTTTGGAAATAATAACCCCTTAATAATCTCTCCAAGAAATCTAAACCGTTCTCGCCATGTAAATCTCTTTGAAAAATTCTTTAATGTAATCTGTATTGGCTGATCAATAAATGCCACTTCTAATTTTTCTTTTCGTGCAAGATTAATCGCAATCTTCATATCTGAACCTGGTGCCACACCTACCTTTTTACCTAACTTTTCTTGCACGATTTGTCCAATTTTTACAAAAATGTATCCTTTTATGCCAATCTGTAATATGTCTGCTAAGGACACGCGATTCTTTCGCTCTTGCATCAACGCAACAGCCCGTTGAATATCCAACTCTACTGCCACAATATCTGGTTTTTGTGTTTCAATAAAAGTTTTAATCTCATTAACACTCTGTTTTGCAATATGTGAAGTTCCAATGATTGTCAGATTCATAATCTCCCAGACAACAGAAAACTATTTAAACTTACGCCAATCTATGCATAAATAGGATTGAGGTGGACATAACATGTTAAAAATGAAAAAAGTTTCTGAAGCTTACGATTTAAAAGTATTTACAGATGCAGGCGATTATTTTGGAGATATTGAAGACAGCATCGTATCAGGCAATAAAATTTCTGGTTGGAAAATTAAAGCAACAAAAAATTCTTTCTTAAGTAAAGTATTAGGAAGTGCAAAAGGTGTAATTGTCCCACATCAACTAGTGCGTGCAGTTGGTGATATCTTAATTATTTCTCGTAATGCTGTGCCAGCAGGGCATGGTGACGACGGAGAAGAATAAACAGATGAACCATCGTAAGTACATGAAGGATCTTTTAAATTACCAATTTATGCAGGGTAATGAAGAAGAACTTGGCGAAACTTTGGTGATTGCGGCGTAATCTTTAACCAAAACCTATATAAATAAAAAGATATTCATTTTATGTAATGGTAGATGTTGTATTGGCGCTTCTTGGTATTAGTCTTATTTTATTTTTTGGCTTTTTTGCTGAATTTATTTTCAAAAAAATTAGTGTTCCTGATGTCTTATTTCTTATAATTTTAGGATTTGTATTGGGGCCTCATGCATTAGGATGGGTTGATTTATCTCAATTCTCCACAATATTACCTATATTTACAACATTTACATTATTATTCCTTTTATTTGATGGTGCATTTAACATTAATCTTTCTTCATTAGTTAAAGAATTATCAGAAAGTTCCATTTTAACAATATTTAATTTTATTATTTCAACAATCATTGTAACAATTATCATGTTTACTTTTGGATTTCCATTTTTAGTTTCTTTATTTACGGGATTTTTACTTGGAGGAGTTTCTTCATCATTTGTTATTCCAGTATTAAATCAAATGAATGTTGGCAAAAAATTATATTCTTTATTAACATTAGAATCTGCTTTAACCGATGTATTATGTATTGTTTTCTCATTAACCGTTATTGAAATTATGAATGTGGGGGTATTTGCATTTAAAATTGTTGCAACACGATTAGTATCCAAATTCGCAATTGCTGGCTTAATTGGTATTATTGCAGGCGTAATTTGGATTATTTTAATTCTAAGAGTTTTCAAAAAACATAGTTATGTCATGGTTGTTGCATTTTTAATTTTAGTATATGTTGTAGCAGATTCTCTAGAAGGAAATGGTGCCATTGCAACATTATTCTTTGGTTTAATGTTAAACAACTCAAAACAACTTTCTTCTATATTTAGGGGGATTGTATCACAGAAAAAGGATGTTGGTAAAAAGGCATTATTGGGAGATTTAGGCGTTTCAGTAACTACACCTTCAGAACAAGAGTTTTATCATCAACTTTCTTTTATTTTAAAAACATTTTTCTTTGTATATATTGGACTTCTCATTGATTTTTCTGATACAAAAGCATTAATCATAGGTGGAATTATTTCGGTTGCATTAATGTTATCACGAACTGCTTCAAGGACTTTAACAAAAAAGATGTTAGCAGAAAATCGGTTCTTAGTGGATTCCATGTTTGCACGAGGATTAGCAGCTGCAGTGATTGCCCAATTGGCTGTTACAGCCGGCATACCAAATGCCGATTTAATTGTGAAAATAACATTTGTCGCAATTACAGGAACTATTCTGTTTAGTTCAGTCAGGATTTTCATTCTTAAGGCACAAGGATATTTTAAAAGTAGTCCAGAACAAAAACAAAAATCTTCAAGAAAATTAATATTTGAAAGTAATCCAAAACCGAAAGTTAAAAAAAGAACCACAAATAAGTAATATATGAAAGAATATATCATCAATTTTCTAAGTACTTTACCTTATGGTATTTATTTTACAAATCGTTTTCTACAAGCAGGGATGATCGTTTTTCTTTCAATTGTTCTTGCAAAGTTATCTCTTTTTTTGTTTACACGATATTTTGAAAAAATTACCAAAAAAACAAAAACAAAACTTGACGATTTAATTATTGAACGTATTAAAAAACCATTATTCTATTTAATTTTAGTTTATGGGTTAAAACTTGCCATTTTATCTTTAGGTTTTAATGGCATAGCACGAAAAACAGTAAATTCTTTCATGGCAATTGTTTTTGTTTTTATTTTACTTCGTGCATTTGATGTGCTAATTTCCTCATGGAGTACAACATTTGCAAAGAAAACAAAATCAAATATTGATGACGTTTTACTTCCGTTATTTCATAAAACGGCACGCATCATTTTCGTCATAATCACACTCATGTGGCTTCTTTCTATTTGGGAAATCAATATTGCACCATATCTCGCAGGTGTAGGTATTTCTGGAATTGTATTAGGATTAGCATTACAGGATTCATTAAAAAACGTTTTTGGAGGTATCACATTAGTTCTTGATAAAACTTATATTGTAGGAGATAAGATTAAATTAGATTCCGGGGAAATTGGGACAATTTATGATATTGGATTACGAAGTACAAAACTTGTAACCTATGATAATGAAATGATTTATATTCCTAATGGATTTCTTGCAAATTCTAAAGTTCAAAATTTCACTCGTCCAAATTCAAAACTTCGTGTTCCAATTCTTTTTGGTGTTGAATATGGTACAGATATTGATAAAGTCAAAAAAATAACTCTCCAAACCATTTCAAAGATAGAAGGTATTATGTCTGAACCTGCCCCTGCAATCGTATTTACAGAAATGGGCGACTTCGCATTAAAATTTAAATTGACCTTTTGGGTAGAACATTGGAATGATGGCTATGGTAAAAAAGTAGAAGTTACGGAACAATTGTATTTGGCATTTGTGAAGGCAAAAATAGGACTTGCTTATCCTACTCAAACCATTTATGTGAAGAAATGAACACTGCTTTCTAGAAATCCTTAAAAACTTCTTCTTCTTCTTCTCTAATATGATAGACATAATTACAATTCTCGGACTTCTTTTAGGTGCAATTTTAATTGCATTATTGGGAAAAGTTCTCCATATTATTGTTCAAATATTATTTTATGCTTTACTTGCAGCTTTTGTCATGATTTTCTTCTTTGGAATTTCTTTAGATCAAGTTCTTCAATGGGGAATTCATACAGTATTGTGGGTGTTTTAGCTGGGCAAAACTTATAAACTCCTTCTTCTCATAAAATTCTATGATTCAAGAATCCTCCATTTGGACCGAAAAGTACAGACCTCAAACATTTGATGAAGTTAAAGGGCAACAAGAAATAGTTGCAAAAATCCAAGCCTTCGTAGCTTCTGGAAACATGCCTCATCTTTTATTCTCAGGTCCGGCTGGTATCGGAAAAACGACATTATCTTTAGTGATTGCAAAACAATTATTCGGTGAAAATTGGAGACAAAATACCTTAGAATTAAATGCCTCTGATGAACGTGGTATTGATGTTATCCGTGTGAAGGTTAAAGATTTTGCACGTACCCGTTCTATTGGAAATGTTCCTTTTAAATTAATTTATCTTGATGAATCCGACGCGTTAACAAAAGAAGCACAACAAGCTCTCAGAAGAACGATGGAAAACTACACGAAAACCTGTAGGTTCGTGTTATCATGTAACTATTCTTCCAAAATCATAGATCCAATTCAAAGTAGGTGTGCTGTGTTTAGATTTAAACCTTTACCAAAAGAAGACGTGTTTATAGTGATTACAAACATTGCAGAACAAGAAGGTCTACAAATATCAGAAGATTCAAAACAAGCCCTTTATGACATCACAAATGGCGATTGTAGAAGATTGGAAAACATCATGCAATCTTGTGCAGTGATTAATAAGGAAATAACGCCGGAATTAGTATATTCTATGGCTTCAGTTGCAAAACCAAAAGAAGTTAATGAAGTTCTTACATCTGCCGCAAAAGGAGATTTTTTGACATCACGAAAAAAATTATTAGATTTAATGTTAAATTATGGGTTATCTGGTATGGATATAATTCGTCAAATTCAAAAAGAAATTTGGCACATAGAATTAGATGATAAAAAGAAAGTTCAACTCATTGATAAATGTGGTGAAGTAGAATTCCGTATGGTTGAAGGATCTGATGAATATATTCAATTAGAATCTTTCTTAGCATTTGTTGTAATGGTTGGATCTAGTTAAATATCGCATTGCTGTTAAATACAATTTTTGAATTACTATTTTCTAAAATAGGGGGAGTTCCGTAAATTACACAAGAAACATGTCACTATAAAGTGAATAAACCAAAAAGGTTTATAAATAGCCACTTAATTTTAAGCAATATGGGAGCACATACAATAGAATTATCGGACTTAGAACGTGGTGTTCAACGAGAGTTTTCTATAACACCAATATTTCTACGTTTTATTTTATCTAGATATAATGCTGGTGACCAACAAACACTTGATGAATGTATGCGTGTAGCTGCCGATTTTACTGCAATAACTTACCGAGAAATGGCAATAATAATACATTCTCAACTTCCTAAAAATCCTGATGAGTATAAGCACAGAAGTAGGTTCTCATTTGTAAATAAGTTAGCTGTGCCCAATGTTGGTGATATGGGTTCTGTGCATAATCCAACACTAGATGGTGTTGTCTATAGTTCGTTTGTTAATAGTGAAAAAGATGTTTCAGGACAAACAAAAAATGCTACAGTTTATGTGCCAATTGTTCATCTTCATACGCACCCTGGAAAAATAGGTCATAGAGAAACTGGAACATTTCCATCTAAGAATGATTTAATGAATACAAGGGCAAGATATCAGTCAGAGGTTGATGTTGCTGGTGTTCGGTTACGGATCGTGAATCCAGAGTTACAAGTAATCAATATGAGTACTGGTTTAGCATTCTCGGGATATCTACCAATAAGTAGCCAATTATTTTATCAGTTTACAGGAAACGATCAAGCATATCAGGATTTTTTGAATGGTTATGATAGGTTATTATCCGATTGCTCTTCTAGCCCAAAGAAATTTGCTCAACAAATGCAACGTAGCGGTGCTTTTAAAACAGAATATTTTGAACCAGGGGAATTGGTTGGGCGTTTTGATGTTAAAAGAGAAAACGGACAGGGGATTAAGATTAAGAAGAAGAATGAAACTAAACTAGCAAGGAAGTTTGCTTATACTTTGAAGGTTTATAGACAATATTAAATATTATTTTTAGGAACTCCCCAGTTATACTTTTAATGTTAATCATCAGTTTAGTTCTTAGAAAGGCGCCAGTCATAAATACCGTTTTAGCGTTAGCGTACGTATCGTTTAGGTCACAAAAAATTGGATTTAATCATAATTAATTAACCATTTCTTTTAACTTACCTTCTTTCATCAGTTTTAAGGTAATATCACATCCACCAACAAACGTTCCATTAATGTATAATTGTGGAATAGTTGGCCAATTAGAATATTCTTTGATACCTTCTCTAATCTCTTCATCACTTAATACATCAAAAGACGCAAATTCAACTCCTAATTCTTCTAATACATTTTTGACTTGCAGGGAAAATCCACATTTAGGTTGTTGGGGTGTTCCTTTCATAAATAAGTGACATCCAACGGTGTAAGTGATATTCCACAATTCTTAATTCCACAGGAAACACAGGTCAAAACCGAAAGATAAATAGAGGAATACACCTTTT
>PCYG01000005.1:0-6764 GCA_002763025.1 Candidatus Woesearchaeota archaeon CG10_big_fil_rev_8_21_14_0_10_32_24
AAACTAGACATATTTAATTGCATCTTATAGAGAATAAACTAATGAAATATAAATTTATTCCTTAAATTTCAAAAAGGCCAGAACAAAGACCCAGCATCAAAAATTCGTAAGATTTAAATATAACTAGACTTCTTCAATAATAATGGTTATTAATAGAAGGTTAACATTACAAAGAAAAATTATTTTAGAATATCTACAAAATGTAAAGACCCATCCAACAGCTGAAGAGGTATTTAATAATGTTAAAATAAAAATTCCTAAGATTACTTTAGCTACTATCTATCGCAATCTTCAAATTCTTGCGAAAGAAAAACAAGCTGAAAGATTAGAAGTAAATGGCCAGTTCCATTTTGATGGAGATTTAGATCCCCATATTCATTTTATTTGTAAAAATTGTCAAATTATTAAAGATTTATTTTATGATGATTTAGTTCATTATTTTGAAAAAAAAATGGAAACAAGTGGTTTTTCAATTAAAAATTTTAAAATCCAATGTGAAGGTATTTGCAAAAATTGTACCCAGGAGGCATAAAATAGTGGAAAAAATTAAAAGAATGTTAGAAGAATTAAATTGTCAAGAAATCAAAAATCCAACCTCAGCACGCTGTGGGGTATGTTTAGGTTAATATTGGGTTTTTGGTGTTTGCTCTTAATTAGTCGCTGCAAGCAGCGGGGTATGGACCCATTCGCAAACAATTAGTTTTTTGAAGAATAAGGAACCTTTACAAAAAAGACAAATTAAAAAATTATTAAAAATAAATGTAATTAAATGAGGTAAAATAATATGGAAGAAAACAGATTAGAAATTAATGCACCGGCCCCGGTATTTGAAGCGCAAGCGTTTCATGAAGAACAAATTAAAACAGTAAAATTGGAAGATTATAAAGGAAAATGGGTGATCTTATTCTTTTATCCCGCTGATTTTACATTCATCTGCCCTACAGAATTAGGAGATTTAGCAGACCATTATGAAGAATTACAACAACTTGATTGTGAAGTTTTATCTGTGAGTACTGATACTACTTTTGTCCATAAAGCATGGCATGATGCTTCTGAAACGATTCGTAAGATTAGATTTCCAATGGTTGCGGATCCAGTTGGTGAAATCTGTTGGAATTATGGAACAATGATTCCCGAAGAAGGTCTATCATTACGTGGAACATTCATTATTGACCCGGACGGAATTCTAAAAGCATTTGAAATGAATGACAATTCTATTGGAAGAAGTTCAGCTGAATTAATTCGTAAAGTTAAAGCTGCCCAATTTGTCCGTATGAATGGGGGGGAAGTATGTCCAGCTAATTGGCAACCCGGAAGTAAGACATTAAAACCAGGATTAGATCTGGTTGGAAAAATTTGAAAAAATAAGAGGTAAAAAATGAAAGAAATACATGAATTTACATTACCCCAATTACCCTATGCATACGATGCATTAGAACCATTTTATGACAAACAAACATTAGAAATCCATTATACGAAGCATCATGCTGGATATGTAGCTGCATTGAACATTGCAACAAAGAAATTAGCTGAAGCGCGACAAACAGGGGAGTTCTCATTAATCAAACATTGGGAACGAGAATATGCATTTTATGGAGCAGGACATTTTTTTCATACAATGTTCTGGGAAAACATGGCACCAGGAAAAGAAGATAATAAAGCTTCAGGAGATTTGCTTGTAGCGATTGAAAAATGGTTTGGATCATGGGATGCATTTGTAGGACAATTTAAAGCGGCAACCACAGCTGTGGAAGGATCTGGTTGGGGTGTATTAGCTAAATGTCCAGAAGGTAGTTTACATATCTTTGCAGTAGAAAATCATCAGAAATCATTTCCACCAGGGTTAAAACCAATCATGGTCTGTGATGTATGGGAACATGCTTATTACTTGAAATATCAAAATAAACGAGCAGATTGGATTGTAAATTTCATGAAACTTGTAAATTGGGATGAAGTAAGTAAAAGATATTCTTGTTATGAGAAGAAGATGGAAAAAGATTGTTCTGACAAAGATAAAATCAGTCATTAATTTTTTATTTTATTTTTTAAATTCATAGATTCTTCTACAATAATTTTTAAAGTAATCTCTCCTTTCTCATAGAATGTTACCAACAACATTCCAAGAAGGAAAAAAATATTATGATTCTTTTACGCAGTTTGATGTCATTTTTGTAACAGGCGATCCTTATTATGACCCTCCTTTAAGTGGTGTTGCAATATTAGCACGATTGTTAGATGTAAAAGGTTACAAGGTTGGAATTATTGCACAACCAGAAACAAAGGAAGATTTCACAATCTGTGGGACTCCAAATTATTTCTTTTGTATTACCTCTGGATTATTAGATTCCATGCTTGCAAATTACACACCTATGTTACATAAGCGTGAAAATATTCTTGTTCCCGAACGTGCTTTAATCCAATACACGCAAAAAATAAAAGAATCTTTCAAGGATAGTATCACAATAATTGGCGGCGTTGAAGCAACGATTCGTCGGTTCACACATTTTGATTATAAAGAGAATAAATTACGACGAAGTATATTACAGGATAGTAAAGCAGATTTATTGATTCATGGAAATGCAGATCGTGCACTTCTTGAAATTTTGAAACGTTTAAAAGAAATCCCACAATTGTCTTTCCAACAAGTTTCTTCTCTTCTAGATTGTAAAACAATTGAGGGCATTTCCTTCCGTATAAAGAAAAATGATCTTAATAGAGAACTTTGAATAATTTACTTTTACATGAAAGCCACTTCCTAAAACAAAGAAATTTATGAATTTTAGCCCTTGTGTTTTTTCAAAACATCTATTTTGCAAAGTTCTCAATAAGGATTTACGGCATTTACCTAGTTACGAAAATTGTGTAGAAGATGCACAAAAATTTAGTTTGTTGACGCGAATTCATTATCTTCTTCCCGATGATACATTTATTGAACCATGTGGTCTTGGTTTTGTTCAACATAATCGTCCCCCACATCCCCTTACAGAACATGAATTAGATCTCATTTATGAACAACCATTCACAAGAAAATTGCATCCAAAAACTAAAAATTTTGAGTTCAACCAAGAAATGGTAGAACGATTAGAAACTTCAGTAATCCTTGGAAGAGGCTGTTGGGGAAGCTGTAATTTTTGTGTAATTCCTCTGGTACAAGGAAAAAAAGTTGCAAAACGGAGTAAAGAAAGTATCCTTAAAGAAATTGAAAATCTTTACAAAAAAGGATATAAAAAAATTAATGACTTAACATTGCCAACACTCAATATGTATGGCTCTTTTTGTCAGCTTTATGATGAACCTCAAATTATAAATTCACCTATCATTGATGAGAAGATTACAGTTTACAATAAAACCAAATATTGTAATCAACAATGTGTAGGTTGTCCCAAACGTGTCTTACGTGACGATTTGTATCCATTACTGGAAGGGATAGAAGAACTTCACAAGAAATATTCGGGAACAACATTGGAATTACGTAGTGCTATTCGTCATGATATTATTTTAGAACAGAAAGAATTATTTCGGAAAATTATGCAATTTACAACACGTCTAAAGATAGCACCAGAACATATTTCCAATACTGTGTTGAAACAAATGAATAAAGGAACACGGAAAGATTTTGAAGATTTTTTAAAAGAATATAAGAAAATTAATATTGAACAAGGTACACATAAAAATCTCGTTCCTTATTTTATTGCAGGACATCCCGGAAGTACAATGGATGACATGGAATTGCTTCGCAAGTTCTGTAAGGAGAAAGATATTTATGTCAATTTAACACAGGTATTTACATCAACTCCCGGCACTGCATCAACTGCAGCATATTATACAGGTGAAGACACATTTACAAAAGAAAACATCCATGTTGCACGAAATTTCCGTGAGAAGAAAGATCAAAAAAATGTGCTTGTTGAAGGTTTTGATTTTTTAAAGGATGATGAAAGTGGTTAAATGATTCACTTTATCTGTTTAACCATATCCTTAATCACATCAAATCCTTTCTGCCAGAATTTTTCAGAAGTAATATCAGCACCTACAATTTTTGCGATTTGAATAGGTTCACAGCTTCCACCTGCTTCTAACATAAGAATGATTTTACGTGCGAATGATGGACCTTTTTCTTTATATAGTTCGTAGATTGCTAATGTCAATAAGTTACCAAAGGCGTATGCATAACAGTAAAAAGGTGTGTGATAAATGTGAGGGATAAAACACCATTCATATTTGTAAATGTCATCAACTTCAATCTTAGGACCAAGTTGTTTTTTTAACATTTTCAGATAAACATCAGACATTTCATCAATTGTTTTACCTTCTTTCATCATTTCATGCGCTTGAATTTCAAATCTTACAAAACCTGCTTGTCTCGTGATTGATGCATAGAGGTCATCTAACTTTGTAAATAACATCTGTTTTGCAGCTTTCGGATTATCTTTCAATACTTTTTCTGATAATAACATCTCTGAGAAAATGGATGCTGTCTCTGCTAAAGGTAAACATGCATCTGAAGTTAATTCAGTTTGTTTCATGTTAGCTAAAGTCATGTGAACTCCATGACCTAACTCATGCGCAAGCGTTGATACATCCCTATATTTGCCTGTGTAAGACAATAACACATAGGGGGAGTGTTGAATTGTGGAAGGGCAACAAAACGCGCCAGAACGCTTTCCTTTTTGTACTTTTGAATGGATATGGTTTTGGGAAATAATTTTTAATGCCGCATCATGGAATTCAGGTGCAAATCCCTGAAATGTTTCTAAGACCATATTTACAGCTTGATCATACGAGAGATCTTCTTTTTCTTCTTTTAAAGGTGCATAAATATCAAATCTTCTAAGTTTATCCAACTTCAATTTTTTTCGTTTTATTTCAAAAAATTCTTGAAATATTTTTTCGTTTTTCTCGCAGACATTTAACAAAGCTTGAATTGCAGCATCGGGAATATCATTCACAGAATTTCTTACATTGATTGGACTTTTATATCCACGTAAATTAATAGATTCTTCGCGCCAATCATTAATGATATTTTTATAAATCTCGCCAATCAAATCCTTGTTCTCTTTGTATGGTTGAAATAAAGTGAGGTAGGCATCTTTTCTCGTCTTAGCTGAAGAAGAACGTACATAGGTAACCATTTCTTCTTGCGTGCGTTTTTTCCCTTGAAAATCATAAGAAAATTTACTTGTTAATATTGTATAAATATTAGTTAATGCTGAAACTCCAGTTGTGTCTTTGATGTTAATTATTTTTTCTTCGTTTTCTTCAAGCGTATGTTTTCGTAGTTTGCGTATAATTTCAAAATGATAATGATATTTTCCTGATGCTTTAATTAATTCTTGAACCTTTTTTTCTGGAAGTTTCTTAAACCATAAATTAAAAAAAATTAATTTATTGCCTTGTTTTGTAAGAAATGTTTCAACGTGACTTGCTAAAGCTGTAGCTTTTTGATCCTGTGCATTAGCAGCCCAGTTCAGATGTGCTGAAATACCTAACTTTGCTGAAATAACACGCAATTCTTCCAGTTCTTTAACCATGCTAAGAAATGTTGTTGAAGAGATTGTATTTGTTAAACGCGTTCTCTGTTTTACAAGTGCATTGGTTCGTCGTTCAATCTCTTTAAACGTTGATTCTTGGTTCTTTGGTGTAATTTCAGTCAGATCCCATGGGGAAGTTTCATATTTCATATTAGGATATTTTAAAGATGGTTTTTAAGTATTTGGTACTCCTCAAGAGGAGATTCTTTATTGTTAAAATAATTAATCATAAATAGAATAATTTAATTAAATTCCATTAAAATGATTAACTTTTTTGAATTAGTTAATTCCAATCGCTTATTAAAATATTTGTAACAAAAAATTTCAATCAACACATAAATAATTTAGAAACTAAGAAGTGTTAAAAATTATAAATAAAATCCTTCAAATTCGTAAGGGAACACGACTTTTTCTAAACCTCCTTCTTTAAGAAACAAACGCCCTGAAGAATAACCTAAACGTATTGAAACACATATTTTTCCTCAAATATTTGTTTTAAAGAAGGAATTCCCCTTAAGACATCTGAAACGCCACCCTCCATGCAGAATCGATGAATGAGTTTTGTAATGAACCTTGGGGTGTATAAATTTGATCTCTGGGCAAAGAATACCTGCAATGGACATAAACCATTAATCTTCGGCTCCAATTCAAATTTATCCAATTTTCTACTGGCATGAATAAATTAATTCGTTGAATATTGTAAATTTTTTCAAAAAGAGGACCTTTGGACACAAACTTCGCATAATATACATTATACGCCCTTTATTTGAGGAATTTGTGAAGGAAAACACATTATCAATAGAGATCTTGTTTGAAAGGACCCTGTTTCCGTGAGAATAACACCTCTTCATTAAATTTTTTCATTAATTTAATTGAATCCATTAAGAATTAAACCTTTAATCAAACACCAAATAATATATTAAATGTATAACTAAATCCTTAAGGAAGTGATTAAAAGATTTTAATTCAAATATATTTGGTAAAAAGAACCACTCTTTATTAAATTTGGGTTATTATTCTCATATTTGATTAAAAGATTTATTCTTGAATTTGTAATAGATTTGATGGGGAAAAATCAAACAAGAATTAATTCGATGAAAAAAATGATAGCACAAAGGATATAATTAAAACCCCCACCCACAGCAAACTGTGAAGTATAAAATCAAAAACCCAACCACAGCAAGCTGTGGGGTATGTTTAGATTAATATTGGGTTTTTGGTGTTTGCTCTTAA
>PCYG01000005.1:6798-10517 GCA_002763025.1 Candidatus Woesearchaeota archaeon CG10_big_fil_rev_8_21_14_0_10_32_24
AAAAAAATATTATAAAAAAAAATTTAACCAACATAACTTAAATGTTTATCATCCTGAAGTTCTTCTGCCTTTTGTTGTTGTTTCATGATGCCCTTTAATTTTTGTTCAAACATTTCCGCTTGTTTCAATAAAGGTTTTGGATCAATTTTTAATCCTGCATAAGAATCTAATGCTTCGATTATATGTGCAGCCGCTTTACTATCAGGTAAACCACTTCTTGCTTCTGCAAATAATGCGACTAAAGGGACCTTCGTTGATTTGGCTAATAATGCACCAGTAACACCAACGATAATACCCTCTATTAAAGGATTTGCAACGCCTTCCATACGACGCGAAATATTTTTTTCAGATGAATAATAAAACACACGTCCAGCTTCAGCTGAAGGAGAACCTACACCTTCTAAAGATATGATTTCTTTTGCGGTTAATTCTTTTGCCAATTGACAAATCATTTCTGCAACGTTCCACCCCATATTTTTACCAATATTAATTGCATGCACCAATACGAGATTATTTGCTTTATTGTAATGAATTGAAATCGGTTCAATCACTTTATTTTGATGGATTGCAACCATTGCAGGGATATCATCTATTTCAACAATACCTATTTTTTCCGCCTGCAAATGATCCAATAAAAATTCTGTCGCGATAGTCCCAATTAATCCGAATCCTGGAAATCCTTCAATTATGGTCACATTTTTTGGTTTTTTAGTAAGAATTAATTTCATTATTATCACCTATCTTTTTTTCTTTAAGAAATGTTTTTGGTATATAAGTGTTTTGATTAACTCCTTCAGAATGCAAATGATTGTATACTGAAATTCTTTAATTACCCAATAGAATTTCATATATAGTTCGCTTAATTGAAGATTAGGTTGTTCGCTTTCACTGGAAACTCACTATAAATCACTTTAATTTATAATATCTAAAATGTGAAACAAAAATGAGAAACAAAATTTTATATTTACTGACAATAACTATTTTAGGTTGTAATTATAGTGGTGATGAATCAAAAACCCAACCACAACAGGCTGTGGAGTATGAACCCATTCGCAAACAATCAACAATTAATGTGAGACCTCCATTCCACAATATAATTGGTGTAGAACAAGGAAAGTACAATCCTTTTAATGTTAAAAATAATTTAAGAACATTAGTGATTCACTGCCACGAATTCATTGAGAATTCAAGATGGTATAATGAATCTGGAAGGTCTTGTGAGATTATAATACCTGAAACTAGAAAAACAGATAACTTAATTTCTGGGAAATATAGCGATGATGGATATCATCCAAAAAGTATCCCTTTAGGAGAGGGATTTATGACGATTAGCCATCATCCAGGAAAAACTCCTGAACTAATCATTAATGGTTCTAAGATTACAGGTAGAAGTTCTGAATGTTACCTCGATGATTGTCTTGACCCAATAGTTGAACGTATTTATTTGTTCGACTCTCATAATAAAAATAATGTTCTTAAAAATAGGATAAATTATTATGCTCAAGAAGTCTTAAAAAGATATGACCACGGCGTTAAACGATTCTAAAACAAATAACATACTTTAACCCTCATTAGTTCTCAGATAAATGTGCTTTTCTTCATCTAAATATTTTTATAGGTGTATTCTTCTCATAGGTCTATGAAGATTACAAAAACGCAACGCCTTATTATTTATTCATTAGGTCAATTTTATCAGCAATTAAATCAACCATTAACTACGAAGCCGATTAAGGTAAGAACTTCTAAAATTGCGTTCATTACATTTTTATTACATTCCTCGATTATTATCACCCAAAACCGAGCATTGTATAAGAATCTAGAAACATTAGAGGACAAAGAATTAATTAACTATGAAGGACGAATGATTACCTTTACCCCTTTAGGTTTAACAATTTTAGATAAAATTAATCAGGAAGTAAATCAATTTATTAAATTACAAGAGTTCTTTAGAGATATAAAACAACAAAAAGATATTCAAACAGTAATTAAGAGCTAATTTTAATGGGTGTGTTCAAAATTTATGTTTGGGGCATCTCTCATGGAAAACTTTATAAACAAATCGCCAATTTAGATTTATTATGAAATTCAACGTTAAAGAAGAGAGTAAAACAAGACTTGTTTTTGAACTGAAAGGTGAAACACACACACTTTGTAACATTTTAAAGAAGGCGTTACAAGACGTTAAAGGTGTTGAAACTGTAAGTTATAAAATTGATCACCCTTTAATTGGAATCCCTACATTTCTTATTGAAACAAAAGGTATTGAGCCTCGGAAAGCTTTGAAAGAAGCATTAAAATCCGTGAAAACACAAGCACAAGATTTTGCAAAAGAAGTTAAAAGTTTGTAATCACAAATTATATTAACTCTTTGTCATTCAACAATATATGCTCACAAAAAGCACACTTCTTAAGTACTATAAACGCCCTGATATTCAAGAGGAAATTATTAAGCATGCCCGTGATAAAGAAGTTGGTACGAGATTCAATACGTACTTTGGAAAACGACCAGAGGTCTTAAATTACCCTCGTGATGTGTTTGATTTTGCACAAAAAGGGTTAACGTCATTACATGCTTCTGAAGAAAGGTGGCAGAATCCGTTAAATATTCATTCTGATATGAAACGCAAGGAGATGGATGATCAAAGAATTGGATGGGATTTAGTTCTTGATATTGATTGCCCATTTATTGATTATAGTAAAATTTGTGCAGATTTAATTATTAAATTTTTAGAATTTAATGGCGTCAAAGAAGAAGCCATTAGTTGTAAGTTTTCTGGCAATAAGGGGTTTCATATTGGGGTGCCATTTGAAGCATTTCCTGCAAGGATTGGGGAAATTATAACAAAGGAACAATTTCCAGAATTTCCTAAAAAAATTGCACTTTATATCCGAGACCATATAGAGGATGAATTGGGAAAACAAATTATGGAATTAGAGGGCAGTTTTGGAAAAATCAAAGAAAAAGTGGGACTCCCAGAAGAAGATATTATCCGTTATGTTTCCAATTCTTTAGGGGATAATGTTGCAAAGCTTAACGTCGATAAATTTTTAGAGATAGACACTGTATTAATCAGTTCTAGGCATCTTTACAGAATGCCTTATTCATTACATGAAAAATCAGGTTTAGTAAGTTTACCCATTGATCCTCATAAAGTGATGGAGTTTGAGAAACTGATGGCACATCCTGATGCAATATTGGCCCCTGCATTTATATTTATTGGACGAGATATTTCTGAAGAAAGTGGAACGAGATTATTAAAAAATGCTTTAGATTATGCTACCAAAATAGATGAGAAAAGGCAGATTGAAACAGAAAGGCAATTTCAGGAAGTAAAACTGGAAAATCCGATTCAGGAAATATTTTTTCCTCCGTGCATAAAAAAAGCACTATTAGGGATAGAGGATGGGAAAAAGAGGGTCACGTTTGTAATGATGAATTATCTTGGGAAAGTAGGGTGGAGTAAACCAGAAGTAGAAAAATATTTGATGTTATGGAATTCAAAGAATCCAGATCCATTGCGAGAAGGCTATATTCGCGGCCAGTTGCACCATTATAAAGCAGGTGAAAAGTTACCACCTAACTGCGATAATGCAGCGTATTACTTAGATATGGGCATCTGCGAGAAAGATGTATTATGTAGCCACATTAAGAATCCTGTAAATTATACTATGACACGATGGAAGCGACATTTACGTGATTTAAAGATGCAGGAAGATGG